>DATITJ010000423.1:0-3171 GCA_035467935.1 Ornithinibacter sp. | reverse complement strand
GGTGCCGGTCCACGACACGGTGGCGCTCACCGGCTGCACGGCGGCGGCGGTGTCACGCAACGCGGCCGGGACCTCGTAGCAGCGCCCGCACACCGACGGCCCGACGACGGCGTCGATCGTGTCGGCCCCCAGGTCGCGCATCGCCGCGACGGCGGCCGGCACCGCGCCGGCGACCATCCCCGGGCGGCCGGCGTGCACGGCGGCGACCACACCGCCGCTGCCGGACAGCAGCACGGGCACGCAGTCGGCGACGAGGGCCGCGAGGGCGACCTCGGTCGACCGGGTGACGACGGCGTCGCACCGCGGCGGTTCGGTGGGGAGCCCGTCGACCACCGCGACGCCGGCCCCGTGGCACTGGTCCATGTAGACGACAGGGAGACCGAGCCGCTCCTCGAGCAGCCGACGGTTCCGCGCGACGGCGACGGGGTCGTCGGCCACGTGGGCGCCGAGGTTGAGACCGGCATACGGCCCCGTGCTCACTCCCGCCGAGCGGTCGGTGACGGCCCGGACGACACCGGATCGGTCCTCATGCCACGCGAACACCCCCCCACCGTACGTCCGGAGGGCCACGCACCCCGGAGACCCCCCGGAAAACCCCCGAGGACATACGTCCGGGGGCTCCGCCCCCGGAGACCCCCACGGGAGATCCCCGAGGACATCAGCGAGGGGCGGGCCGGATCGACCGGCCCGCCCCTCGCGTGCGACGAAGGACTACGTGAGGAAGTCGGGGACGTCGAGGTCGTCGTTCTCGTCGAACGTCACCGTGCGCGGCGGCGGCGGGGTGGCCTGCGCCGCACGGGACGGCTCGGCCGGGGCCTCGGTGCGCACCGCCGACCCGTCGACCGCGGGGGTGGAGGATGCCGGAGCGGCGGCCGAGGGCGCCGTGACCGGACGGTGGTCCGGAGCCGGAGCGGTCGGAGCCGGGGAGGCTGCCGGGGCGGGACGGCCCTGGATCGTGCCGAGCGCCCGGTTGTCGGCCCGGTGGAGCGGCGCCCCACCGTCGAACCCGGCCGCGATGACCGTGACCCGCACCTCGTCGCCGAGCGCGTCGTCGATGACCGCCCCGAAGATGATGTTGGCCTCGGGGTGCGCGGCCTCCTGCACGAGCCGGGCGGCCTCGTTGATCTCGAAAAGTCCGAGGTCGCTGCCACCCTGGATCGAGAGCAGGACGCCGTGGGCGCCGTCGATGCTCGCTTCCAGCAGCGGGCTGGAGATCGCGAGCTCGGCTGCCTGCACGGCACGGTCCTCGCCGCGGGCCGAGCCGATGCCCATCAGCGCGGACCCCGCCCCCTGCATGACCGACTTGACGTCGGCGAAGTCGAGGTTGATCAGGCCCGGCGTGGTGATCAGGTCGGTGATGCCCTGGACACCGGACAGGAGCACCTGGTCGGCGCTGCGGAACGCGTCGAGCATCGAGACGCCGCGGTCGCTGATCGACAGCAGGCGGTCGTTGGGGATCACGATGAGGGTGTCGACCTCCTCGCGCAGCTGCGCGATGCCGGTCTCGGCCTGGTTGGCCCGGCGACGACCCTCGAAGGTGAACGGCCGGGTGACGACACCGATGGTCAGGGCGCCGAGGCCCCTGGCGATGCGGGCGACGACGGGCGCGCCCCCCGTGCCGGTGCCACCCCCCTCGCCGGCCGTGACGAAGACCATGTCGGCCCCCTTGAGGACCTCCTCGATCTCCTCGGAGTGGTCCTCGGCGGCCCTCTTGCCGACCTCGGGGTCGGCGCCGGCACCGAGTCCCCGGGTGAGCTCACGGCCGACGTCGAGATTGACGTCGGCGTCGCTCATGAGCAGGGCCTGGGCGTCGGTGTTGACCGCGATGAACTCGACCCCCTTGAGGCCGACCTCGATCATCCGGTTGATGGCGTTGACACCGCCGCCGCCGATGCCGACGACCTTGATGACGGCGAGGTAGTTCTGGGGTGCTGCCACGATACGGGCCTTCCACTGGTTAACACTCGCGTCCACGCGATCGCGGCGGACGGAGTCGGGCTGGGTGCTGCTGGGGTGGGTCGTGCGGTGATCCGGTTCTGCCGTGGTGCTGTGCGGTACGGCGGTCCTCTGCGCCAAAACTCTCAACGTTCGGTTGACAGTAACGGTTTGGCCGCGGTTCGCTGGCACGACGCTAGGTCGGCCCGGGAGGTCAGGCAAAGAGGCCGTGGGCGTGTCGCGACATCACCGAGGGAAATCCTGCCATGCGAGGCGACAGGTGTCGCACCAGCCCCCTGCGTCACACCCGTCACACGTCGAGCAGGACCGGATGCCGTCCGCCCGGGGACTAGCGGGTCACCGGGGTGTCGGGCGCGCTGACGTCGATGACCTTGGCCTTCGTGCGCAGCAGGGCCTGGAGGATCTCGACCTTGCGCTCCGACGCCTCACCGCTCCCCCACACCACCGTGCGCGAGCCCAGCGTGAAGGTGACGAGGTCGGCACTGCTCACCGTGAGCGAGGTGACCTTGGCGGCGATGTCGGCCGGCAGCGCCTCGAGCAGGGCGAGCGAGGACTGCAGGGCTCCGGGCGACATGCCCTTGGGTCCGGTCGCCTTCGCGACCGGCACCCCCTTCGGGGCGGTGCGGACCACGGCGAACGAGATGCCCTCCGGATCCACGACCTCAAGTCGACCCTGAGGGTTTGTGACGACGAGTGCGGCGGTACGGGCCACGACGTCGACCGACAACGTGCCCGGCCACGAACGCCGCACCGACACCTCGGCGACGGTGATGCGCGTGCGCACCCGGGCGGCGACGTCATCCGTGTCGACCCGGGCCAGCGGCGTGCCCACGGGCACCTCGACCAGCTCGGCCACGGCGCGCTGCTCGGCACCGGTCACGCCGGAGACCTCGACGTCGTCGACCCCGAGCAGCGGGCTCCAGCCGACGACCCAGACGACGAGGGTGAGCAGCCCGGCGCCGGCGAGCCAGAGCAGCCACCGTCGCCACCAGTGGCGGCGGTGCGACAGGGCCCGTTCGCGGAAACGGTTCGCCTCGGCCGCGGCGTCGTGGGAGCCGGGGCCGCCGCCGGCGCCGCGGCGCGTGGTGCCGAGGCTCATGGCGCTCCTCCCCCGGCGGGGTCGGCCAGGGCTTCGAGGACCCGTGGCGCCAGCCGGGTGACGTCACCGGCCCCCCCGGTGATCACGAGGTCGCCGGGCCGGGCCGCGGCGACGAC
>DATITJ010000422.1:0-2378 GCA_035467935.1 Ornithinibacter sp. | reverse complement strand
CGAGCTCGGCCCACCAGGTCGGCTCCGACCACGCGTCGTGGGGGAAGAGGTCGCCCTCGAGGGCCGCGAGGTCGCCGACGTCGGTCCAGCAGGCCTCGCGGAGCACGGGGGTCGCGGGGGCTGACGGGTTCACGGCGGTGGTCACGACGTGACACCCCTCTGGGCGGTCGTCAGGGCGTCCGGTCGACGGAGGTAGAGCGGCTCGACGCGCATCTCGGCGCCGGCCGCCACGCCGCGGGCTCCCAGCAGGGCGAGCCGGCCGGCGTCCACGTCGAGCGGCTCGAGCGGGTGCGGGAAGAGGTCGGGGTAGAGCACCGGGCCCCGTCCGGCCGTGGGCAGCGAGCGCACGTCGACGGGGAGCTCCGCCGGGCGGTCGACGGCCGGGTCGGTCAGCCGCACCGGGGCCTCGACGCCGTCGGGCCCGGCCCCGACGCGGTAGCGCGCCCAGTAGACCTCCTTGCGCCGCGCGTCGGTCGCGACGAGCACCTCGTCGTGGAGGCGGACGTGGTCGCCGGGGCGAGCCTCTGCGCACTCGTCGCAGAGCGCCTGGTGGGCGAGGACGTCGAGCGAACAGAGCCCGTGCACGGGGATGCCGAGGGCGTGTCCCATCGTCAGGCCGGTGACCATGCCCACCCGCAGGCCGGTGAACGGGCCGGGGCCGTTGCCGACGACGACGCCCGTGAGGTCACGCGGGGTGACCCCGGCGTCGTCGAGCAGCCCCACGAGCAGCGGGGCGAGGTGCTCGGTGTGACCGCGCGCCTCGACGCGGTGGGCGGCGCCGAGCACCGCCTCGCCGTCGCTCAGGCCCACCCCGATCGCCGAGGTGGAGGTGTCGATGCCGAGGATCAGCACGGCGCACCCCCGAGCGGGGCGAGCAGGTCGGTGGGGTGGTCACCCCCGGTGGGCCGAGCCCAGCGGCCCCCGATGCCGGTGACGGTGGCGGTGCGCTGCTCCGTGGCGGCGTCGACGTCGAGCACGACCTCGAGCCGGTCCTCGCTGAGGTCCTCGGCCAGGCCGTGGCCCCACTCGACGACGGTCACGCTGTCGTCGACGGACGCGTCGAGGTCGAGGGCGTCGAGCTCGAGCGCCCCCCCGAGCCGGTAGGCGTCGACGTGCACGAGCGCCGGGCCCCCGACGAGCGACGGGTGCACCCGGGCGATGACGAAGGTCGGCGACGTGACCGGGCCACGCACGCCGAGCCCGGCGCCGAGCCCCTGGGTCAGGGTGGTCTTGCCGGCGCCGAGGCCGCCGGTGAGCACGACGAGATCCCCCGCCCGCAGGAGGGCGCCGAGTGCCCGGCCCAGGACCTTCGTGTCCTCGACGGTCGCGAGCAGGACCCGTCGTGCGCTCACGACGCCGCCTCCCCGCTCTCGCGACCCGTGGTCCCGGCACGACGGCGCGACCGCCCCGTCGAGCTGCCCGCGGCGGCGGTGGACGGGGGGGCGGGTTCGGGCGGCTCGGCAACGGCATCCGCCGACTGTTTCTTGCGCCCGGCCCTGGCCGCCTGCTCCGTGCGGCGCTTCTTCGAGATGTCCTGGATGGTGCGACGCACCCGCGGCTTGCTGCTGACCGGCAGCCCCTCGGCGACGGCGCGCTGGGCCCTGCCGATGAGCATGAGCAGCTGCTGGGTCACGAGCTGCGGGTGCTCGAGCATGAGGATGTGGCCGGCGTCCTCGATGACGACGTGCTCGGCGCCGGGGATCATCCGGACGATCTCCACGCTGTGCCCGGGAGGCGTGACGAGGTCGCCGGCGCCGTTCATGACCAGGGTCTCGATGCCGGTGAGCGGGCCGAGGTGCTTGGCGAGGTCGAGGCCGTCGATGTCGGGCAGGAAGGCGGCCATGACGTCGAAGGACGTCGCGAAGATCATCTCGCCCACCAGGTGCACGAGCTCGGCGCTGACCGGGGAGTCGAACGCCCAGCGCTGGACGACGGCGTCCTGCACCCCGCGGCCCATCTTGCGCAGCGCCCCGATCGGACCGGCATGCCGCGACAGCCGGGTCAGCAGGCGCGGGCCCACCGACCCGACGACGCGCCCCACCGTGGCGCCGAGCCCGAACTCGGTCACCTCCGAGCCGCCGGGGCTGGTGGAGATGAGCGCGACCGCGAGCACGCGGTCCTGCACCATCTCGGTGTGCTGGCAGGCGTACGACATCACCGTCATGCCGCCCATCGAGTGGCCGACGAGGACGATCGGGCCGGACGGGCAGGTGGCCTCGAGCACCGCGGAGAGGTCGCGGCCCAGCTGGTCGACGGTGCAGCGGTCGAGCGCCGGCTCGCCGGAGCGGCCGTGGCCCCGCTGGTCGTAGCTGACGACCCGGAACCCCGCGTGGATCAGCGCTCGGCGCTGGAGCACCCAGGACTGCATCGTCAGGGCG
>DATITJ010000421.1:0-4921 GCA_035467935.1 Ornithinibacter sp. | reverse complement strand
GGCGTCGACGGCAGCTCGGAGGCCGCTGCCGGGCCCCCCGAGGACGCCCTGCCCGCCGATGCCCTGCCCGAGGACGCCACGCCCGCCGGGGGCGCGGCGCGCCACGACCCCGAGGCGGATGCCGGGGAGCCGGCTCCTCCCGCCACCCCGCCGTCACCGTGGGTCAACCCCTCGCCGCTGGACCTCGTCGTGCCCGCGTCGGCGTGGCGCGCCGCGGAGCCGACCGACTCCCGCACCGCGGCGGCCGCCGCTGCGGCCGAGGCAAGCCTCGAGGACGACCTTGCGCCGGATGAGGAGCACTTCGAGCCGCCCGAGGTCGTGCTCCCCCCGCAGGAGGACCTGCACTTCTGGGGCGCGGTCATCGGGCTCGTCGCCGGCCCGCTCATGCTGCTCTACGTCGTGTTCGCGCGGCCGTTCCACAGCACCCGCTGGTTCGTCGCGGCCGTGCTGGTCTCGCTCGTCGGCTTCGCGCTGCTCATCCTGCGCCAGCCCAAGGACCGCGACCCCACGAGCGGCGACGACGGCGCCCGAATCTGACCCGACCGGCGCGTGCCGTCGCCGCCCCTCGTCGCGGGACCGTCAGGCGAGGACCGAGGCGGGGGCGGAGAACGGGGTGCTGTCGGCCACCCGGAGCTGGTCCCCGGTGTACCGGCACAGCGCGGCGAGCTGTCGTCGGTCGAGCCGCTCGCACACCCAGTCCCAGTGCAGCGAGCACCAGTCCCCGACGTGCACCGGGCCGGCCAGGCCGAGCCCGTCCTCGCGCAGGAGCACCTCCTCCCGGCGTTCCGGGCCGAGCAGGAGACGATGCCCGTCCCACTCCAGCGGGCGGGACATGACGACGGCCCGCGGTCCCCTCAGCTCGAGCACCCGCCCCCAGCGGACGCGACAGCGGTCGAGCACGTGGAGGGGCTCGTCGACCCGACCCTCGCGCAGCAGCCCCACCCAGGGGTAGATCCCGAACACGTGGAACGAGTGGTGGGGGACGGCGCCGGCGGGCACCGCGTCGACGAGGCGGGACCAGGAGCGGCCGGCCCGCCCGCGGAAGCGGGTCTCCAGGGAGTCCCCCAGCAGGCGCGGGCCGACCCGGTCGAGCAGGCCGTTCCCGATCCAGTAGGCCTCCACGACGCCCGGGTCCAGCGGGTCGCGGATCCCGTTGGCGGAGGCGATGAGCTCGAGGTAGGGCCACGCGCCCTCGAAGCCCTTGGCCAACCGGCGCAGGTCCGGGTCGTCGACGCCCCCCGACACCTGCTCGAGCAGCTGCTGCGACGCGTCCGGCCCGCAGTAGCCCAGCGCGTTCGGGGGGTAGGCGTAGGCCGCGAACCGCAGGGCCCCACTCAGCGGGGACGGCACGGTGCCCTACCCCCGGGTCCCGACGGCGACCGGTCGCCCGTCGAGCCGAGCACCGCGTACGCCCAGCCACACGGCCACGGCGCCGCCCACGACGACGAGCGTGAGCCAGCCGGCCTGCGGGGCCAGCGCGGTCCCGTTCACCGCCGCGCTGAGCCCGGCCGTGACCGGCGCCGCCAGCACGAGCACGGCCGTGACGTCGACAGCCTGGGCGCGGGCCAGGGCGGCGAACCAGGTGCCGACGTAGCAGGCCAGCAGGAGCCCGGTGGCCAGCACCCAGCCGAGCTGCTCACCGGTCATGGACGTGAGCCCGCCGAGCTGGCCACGCACGCCCAGCCACCCCAGCAGCGCCACCGACCCGAGCCCCATCCGCGCGACCGCGACGGTCCAGGACGAGATGTCACCGAGGAGCCGCTTGGCGACGACGACCTCCACGGACCACAACAGGGTCGCGGCCAGGATCAGCAGGCCCGATGTGCCGAACGACGACGGCAGCCCGCCGGCCAGCCCCACCTGGCCGACGACGAGGAGGCCGATCGCCACCCAGTGCCCCCACTGCAGCCGCTCCCGCAACAGGGGCAGCGCGAGGAGGGCCACCCAGAGGACGAGCGTCTTGTGGATGAAGGCCGCCTGCGGGGACGTCGCGCGGGCCAGTCCCTCGAAGAACAGCACGAACGCGAGGCTGCCGCCGATCAGCCCGATCGCGGCGAGCGCGACCCACTGCCGGGCGCCCGCCGGCCGGGTGAGCCGTGCTCCGGTGCGCGCGCCCAGCCCGACCACGGCGAACAGCACCAGCGCGGCGACGACGTTCTTGGCCGTCGTGTAGACGGTCGCGCTCTCGAAGGAGGTGACCCCCCGGGCATTGACGAACACCGAGAAGCCGCTGATCGCGGCCGTCGCCAGGGCCAGGAGTATGCCGGTCCGTCGGGTTGCGTTCATGGCGGGTCCTTCCTCGGTGGCACCGTCGGTGTCGGGGTCATGGTCGGTGTCGGTGCGGTGTCGGTGTCGCGGTGGCCATCGGTGTCGGGGTGGCAGCCGGCGTTGGCGCCATGGCCGATGCCGCTGCGGGGGAGCGGATCTCGGTGGCCTCGGCGGCCTCTTCGGGCGTGACCCGGCCGAGGGCGAAGCCGGAGTGGCAGACCACCCAGTCCCCCGGGGCGACGGACTCGTCCAGGGTCAGCAGGGACACGGTGGCGGTGCGCTGCCGAGAGCGGACCAGGGCCGACGAGCCAGGCCGCAGCTCCACGACCTGAGCCACCTCACCCAGGCACACGAGAGCTCCCCCTCTCGTCGACGACCGCTGGCGCGGTGGTGGCGACGGAGCCGATCACGGCGGCGACGGCATCGGGGACCGCCGACGCCACGGCCGGCGACAACGGAGCTCCGGGCTCGAACGAGGCCGCCTCGACGCCGACGACGCTCACGCGGGCGGGCAGCCGCCGTAGCACCCTGGCCAGCTCGACCGCCGCGGCCAACCCGAAGGCGTGGGTGCCACCCCGGCCGGTGCGCGCCCAGGCGGCCTCGGGCAGCGGCGCCCGATCCGCGCCGGTCTCCAGCACGCGTAGTGTGCCCGGCGGCCCGCCGGAGCACGTCGCGTCGACGACGACGACCCGGTCCCGGCCGGTCCACAGCTCGATGAGGTCGGTGGGGTCCTCGTGCTCGAGCACCACGACCCGC
This sequence comes from Ornithinibacter sp., assembly GCA_035467935.1. Taxonomy (GTDB): domain Bacteria; phylum Actinomycetota; class Actinomycetes; order Actinomycetales; family Dermatophilaceae; genus Fodinibacter. The sequence continues at coordinate 1,897 of DATITJ010000421.1, read as the reverse complement.
GGGTCCGCGAGCGCCGCGACCGCCCGCGCGACGTGTCCGCCGACGGCGTCGTCACCCCGGTCGGGGCTGCCCAGCCCGACGACCAGGGTCGGCTGCGGCGCGGTGCTCGAGGCGGTCATCCGCGGTCCACGCTCAGGTCGAGGAAGTGGGTCGCGCACGAGATGCACGGGTCGTAGTTGCGGATGGCCTGCTCGCAGCGGTGCTGCAGCGCGTGGTCGTCGAGGTCCGACCAGGTCTCGACCATGGTGCGCAGGTCGGCCTCGACACTGGGTTGGTTCTGCGACGTCGGCGGGACGATCTGCGCGTCCCGGATGATGCCGCCGTCGTCGAGGACGTAGCGGTGGAACAGCGTGCCCCGCGGGGCCTCGCTGGCCCCGAAGCCCTCCCCCGCCCGCGGCGGCACGGGGACGCTCGGCGCCGCACTGCCCGTCCAGCCGTCGATGATCCGCAGCGCCTCGGTGCACGCCTCGACGAGCTCGACGGCGCGGACCACGATGGAACGGAACGGGTTGCGGCACACCGCACCCAGGCCGGCAGCGCTCGCGGCGTCGCGGGCGGCGTCCGAGAGCCGGTCGTGGTTGAGGGAGTACCTCGCGAGCGGGCCGACGACGTACGGCTCGGGCGACCCGTCGAGGCGGGCGTGCAGCGCGTTGGAGTGCTCGACGTGGAACTCCTGGATGTGCTGGGTGAAGTCACGCACGGCGAAGGCGCCACCCGAGGAGGTCACGACGCTGCCCGTCTCGATGGGGTAGCCGTGCTCGGGTCGCAGCGACAGGTACTCGTAGGGCTGCTCCATGTCGGGGAAGTCGAACCCGGCGACCAGCGCCACGGTGGCGACGGCGTCGTCGAGCGCGCGCTCGACCCGGCCACGCACCGAGCGCAGCTCCTCGCGCGACGGCATCCGGTAGAAGCCGCCGACGCGGACGTTGACGGGGTGGATGGAGCGCCCGCCCACGGTGTCCATGAGGTCGTTGCCGGCCTTCTTGATCCGCAGCCCGCGCTCCACCACGTCCGGGTGGTCGGCCGCCATCTCGATGGCGCCCTCGTAGCCGAGGAAGTCCGGTGCGTGCAGGAGGTAGACGTGCAGCGCGTGGCTCTCGATCCACTCCCCGCAGTAGAGGAGGCGCCGCATCAGCCGGATCTCCTCGGTGACCGCCACGCCGCAGGCGTCCTCGATCGCCCAGCAGGAGCTCGTCTGGTAGGCCACGGGGCAGATGCCGCAGATCCGCGCGGTGATGTCCGGCGGCTCGGTGTGCGCCCGACCCCGCAGGAACGCCTCGTAGAACCGTGGCGGCTCGTAGATCCGCAGCTGCACGTCGGTGACCACACCGTCGCGGTACTCGATGTGCATGGCGCCCTCGCCCTCGACCCGGGCGAGGGTGCCGACGTGCATGACCTGGCCGCCGTCGGTGAGCTTGTGGCTCATGGCGTCACCTCCGAGGTGGTGGGCTCGGCCGGCTCGTGCCGTTCGCTCTCGCGCCGGAACGGCTCGGATGCCGCGTTGAAGGTCCGGAAGATCCGCAGCACCTCGGGCTCGCTCATCCCGAGCTCGGTGAGCCGCCTCGCGATCGACGCCGTGTTGGGCGTGTCCTGGGGGCCGAAGCAGCCGTAGCAGCCGCGGTCGACGCTCGGGCACAGCGCGCCGCACCCGGCCTGGGTGACCGGGCCGAGGCAGGGGGTGCCGTGGGCCACCGTCACGCACACGGTGCCGCGCCGCTTGCACTCCACGCACACGCTGTGCGACGGGATCCGCGGTGTGCGTCCCTGGAGGGAGGCCGCGAGCACCTCGAGGAGCTGGTTCTTGTCGATCGGGCAGCCGCGCAGCTCGAAGTCGACGGCCACGTGGGCCGAGACGGGCGTCGACCGCGACAGCGTCGCGAGGTACTCCGGGTGGGCG
>DATITJ010000420.1:0-3206 GCA_035467935.1 Ornithinibacter sp. | reverse complement strand
TGCCTGCAGCACGAGACCGACCACACCATCGGGACCGTCTTCGGGGACCGGCTCTCGGCCAAGGCGCGCAAGCGGCTGACCAAGAAGCACGATGCCGCCGCCGAGGACTTCCCCCTCACGTGGCCCGCCGAGGGCGGGTCGACACCGGCGTGAAGGACCTCCGGATCACCCGCGAGAACGCCCGCTTCCAGCAGTGGGAGGCGTTGCTGACCAACCGCAGCAAGCGCCACCGCAACCGCGAGTTCCTCGTGCAGGGGGTCCGCCCGATCACGCGCGCCGTCGAGGAGGGCTGGACCGTCCGTGCCCTGCTGCGCGTCGACGACGCCGCGTCGACGTGGGGCGACGAGCTGTGGGGCTCCGTCGACGCCGAGAAGGTGGTCCTCTCTCCCGAGCTGCACGCCCGGCTCAGCGGCAAGGAGGACGGCTCCGAGCTGGTCGCCGTCGTGGAGATGCCGGACGACGGTGTCGAGCGGCTGGCCGACACCACCCGCCCGCACGGGCCGATCGTCGTCTTCGACCGGCCCACGAGTCCCGGCAACATCGGCACCCTGGCCCGCTCGGCCGATGCCTTCGGAGCCGGCGCCCTGGTCGTCACGGGCCACGCAGCCGACCCCTACGACCCGCAGGCGGTCCGCGCCAGCACCGGCTCGCTGTTCGCCCTCACCGTCCTCCGCGTGCCCGGCCCGGGGCCGGTGGTGGCGTTCGCGCACGACCACGGCTACCGCATCGTCGGCACCGACGAGCAGGGCAGCGACCTGGCCGACGTGGACCTCTCCGGACGTGTGGTGATCGTCGTCGGCAACGAGACCCACGGCCTGGCGTCGGGGTGGCGCACGTCGTGCGACGACATCGCCAGCATCCCGATGGTCGGTTCGGCCAGCTCGCTCAACGCTGCCGTGGCCGGCTCGATCGTGTTGCACGCGGCGCTGCGGCAGCGCGGCTGACCTGCCCCGCGACTGCGTCAGCGACGGGCGGCGGCGTAGCACGCGACCGCGCTCGCGGCAGCGACGTTGAGGGAGTCGATTCCCTCGCGCATCGGGATGATGGCCCGCAGGTCGGCGGACTGCTCCCACCGTGCGGACAGGCCGTGGCCCTCCGAGCCGAGCACCAGGGCAAGGCGGTCGACGCCGGCGACGGCCGACTCGATCGGCACCGCGTCGGGAGCCAGGGTGAGCGCGATGGTGGTGAACCCCTGCCCGGACAGCGCCGGGAGGGCGTCGTACCAGTCCGGGACGCGGGTCCACGGCGTGGTGAACACCGCGCCCATGCCCACCTTGATGGAGCGGCGGTAGAGCGGGTCGGCACACCGGGGCGCGAGCAGCACGGCGTCGAAGCCGAGAGCCGCGCCCGAGCGGAAGACCGCGCCGACGTTGGTGTGGTCGACGAGGTCCTCGAGCACGAGCACCGAGCGCGCACCAGCCAGTACGTCGGCCACCGGGCGCAGCGGGGGCCGGTGGAGCGAGGCCAGGGCGCCGCGGTGGACGTGGAAGCCGGTGACCTGCTCGACCATCTTCTCGGACATCACGAAGCAGGGGCCGGCGCTGCGGGCGAGCACGTCCTCGAGCCCGGCGACCCACCGCGGGGACATCAGGAAGGAGCGGGCGACGAATCCCGCCTCGACTGCCCGGCGCACCACCTTCTCGCCCTCGGCGAGGAACAGGCCGTGCTCGACCTCCAGCGACTTGCGCAGCTCGACGTCGCGCAGGTCGCGATAGTCCCCCAGCCGGGGATCGCCGGGGTCGGAGATCTCGACGAGGTCAGCCACGCCCGTAGTGTGCCGGACGCGCCACCGCCACCACGTCGCCGACGACGATGATCGCCGGCGGACGCACCTCGTGGGCTGCCAGGTCCGCAGCCAGGGACTCGAGGGTGCTGAGCACGACGCGCTCGGTGGGCATGGTGCCGTCGACGATCACGGCGACCGGCGTTGCGCCCCGACGACCGCCCGCCACCAGCGCATCGGCGATGGCAGGTCCGTTGTCCACGCCCATCAGGACCACCACGGTCCCCTGCATCCGGCCCAGGGCGTCCCAGGCGACCAGCGACTCGGGGTGGCCCGGCGCGAGGTGGCCCGAGACCACGGTGAACTCGTGGGCGACGCCCCGGTGGGTGACGGGGATGCCGACCCGGGCGGGCACGGCGATGGCGGAGGTCAGGCCGGGCACGACGGTCACCGGGATGTCGGCCGCCGCGCAGGCCAGCACCTCCTCGAAGCCGCGCCCGAACACGAAGTTGTCGCCGCCCTTGAACCGCACGACCCGCTTGCCGGCGCGAGCGCGGTCGACGATGACCTCGTTGATGTAGTCCTGGGAGGCCGAGCGTCCCCGGGGGAGCTTGGCCACGTCGATCAGCTCGACCTCGGGGCCGAGCTCGTCGAGGAGCTCGCGCGGCGCCAGGCGGTCGGCGACCACGACGTCCGCGGACGCGAGTGCGTGCCGGGCGGCGACGGTGACGAACTCCGGCTCACCGGGACCGCCACCGACGAGCACCACGCCGGGGGTGCGGTCGTGCGCGCCGTGCGCCGAGAGGTGGCCGTCGCGCAGGGCGGTGACGATGTCGTCGCGCAGGGCGGCCGACTTGCGGGGCTCCCGGTTGCCCAGCACGCCCACGGTGACGCTGCCGTGGTGGCCCACCGCCGGCGTCCACGCGGTGCCGCCCAGGGCGTTGTCGGCACGTACGCAGAAGGTGTGGCGCTGCTCGGCGGCCGCGACCACGCGGGCGTTGACGTCCGGGTCGTCGGTCGCGGCGACGACGTACCACGCACCCTCGACGTCGGCTTCCTCGAAGCCGCGCAGCACGAGGGTGATCTCGCCGGCGAGACCCTCCAGCGCCGGCGTGACCTGCGGGCTGACCACGGTCACGTCGGCGTTCACGGCGAGGAAGGCGGGGACCCGACGCTGGGCCACGTGGCCGCCGCCGACCACGACCACCTTGCGACCCGCGAGCACCAGACCGGCCAGGTAGGGAGGGGCGTGGGACGCGCCGCGATCGGTCATGCCCCATTGTCTCCGGCCGGCGCTTCGCGCCGGTGGCTAGGTTCGAGGGATGAGCATCGAGCGCCCCGTGGCCCCCAACCCCTACGACTACCTCCCTGAGACCGCGTCCTTCACGGTGACCAGCACCGACGTCACCGACGGCGCTCCCCTCCAGGACGCCCAGGTGGCCGACCTCGGAAACACCTCGCCCCAGCTGAGCTGGGACGGCGC
>DATITJ010000419.1:0-4989 GCA_035467935.1 Ornithinibacter sp. | reverse complement strand
GGCGAAGCCGCGCGCCTGACGCGCAGCCGATCCGTCCACCCGGATGCGGGCGGCACACCCTCGCGGTGTGCCGCCCGCCGCCGGTACGGCCACCACCGCGGTCACTAGGGTGGTGGCGCCCCGTCCTGACGACTTGAGGAGGACCCGTGGCCGACACCGCACGCGCCCAGAAGATCGCCGACCGCATCAAGACGCTGACCGCCGAGAACCTGGCGTCGATCGTCAAGGATCCCGAGCTGGGGTTCGTCACCATCACCGACGTCCGGGTCACCGGCGACCTCCAGCACGCCTCGCTGTTCTACACGGTGTTCGGGGATGCCGGTCAGCGGGCGCAGACGGCCCGCCTCCTCGAGGTCAACAAGGGCAAGCTGCGCTCGTTCGTCGGCAAGCAGCTCGGCATCCGGCTGACCCCGAGCCTGGAGTTCATCGCCGACGCGATCCCCGAGACCGCGGCCCACCTCGAGGACCTCCTCAAGGAGGCCCGCGAGCGCGACGCCCAGGTGGCCGCGGCCGCCGCCGGCGCCGTGCACGCCGGCGAGGCCGACCCCTACAAGAAGGACCGCGAGCTCGACGACGACGAGGACGAGGACGACGAGGTCCCGGGTGCCCACGCCCGCTGACCCTCTGGCCACCGACCCCACGCCCGACGGCATCCTCGTCGTCGACAAGCCGCAGGGCTGGACCAGCCACGACGTCGTGGCCCGGGCCCGTCGCCTGTGCGCGACCCGCAAGGTCGGGCACGCCGGCACCCTCGACCCGATGGCCACCGGCGTGCTCGTGCTCGGCGTCGGCCGGGCGACGAAGCTGCTGACCTTCCTCGTCGGCTGCGACAAGGACTACACCGCGACGATCCGGCTCGGGCAGGCCACGCTCACCGACGACGCGGAGGGCGAGGTCACGGTATCCGCCGGCGCGTCCGGCATCCGGCGTGAGGCGGTCGTGGCGGCCGCCGCCGCGCTGACGGGGGACATCGAGCAGGTGCCGAGCTCCGTGAGCGCCATCAAGGTCAGGGGCGAGCGGTCCTACCACCGCGTGCGGGCGGGTGAGTCGGTCGACCTGCCCGCCCGGCCGGTCACGGTGTCGCGCTTCGACGTCGGCGACGTACGCAGCCTGGAGGCGGACGGCGTGGCCCTCGCCGACGTCGACGTGGAGGTCACCGTGTCGTCGGGCACCTACGTGCGGGCGCTGGCCCGTGACCTCGGCGCGTCGCTCGGCACCGGGGGACACCTCACCGCGCTGCGGCGCACCCGCGTCGGTGGCTTCTCGATCGAGCACGCCCACCCCCTCGCCGACCTCGAGGCGCGCCAGGGCGAGCGGATGCCGGTCACGCCCCTCGCCGAGGCGGCCCGGGCGGCCTTCGCCGTGCGCGAGGTCGACGACGCCGAGGCGCGCACGCTGGGCTACGGGCAGCGACTCGCCTCTGCGGTGCCGGGGCGCGCCGAGCCCGTCGCCGCGATCGCGCCCGACGGCACGCTCGTGGCGATGCTCGACGAGTCGCGTGGCACGGCGCGCAGCCTCGTCGTGTTCTCCCCGGCGAGTTCGTAGAGTGGTCCCCGTGCACCGCTGGACCGACCCGTCCGGGACGCCCGAGGCCCTTCGGCCCTGCGTCCTCACCCTCGGCAACTTCGACGGCGTCCACCGCGGGCACCGCGCGGTGCTCACCGCCCTCGTCGAGGCCGGCCACCGCCTCGGCCTGCCCACCGTCGCCGTGACCTTCGAACCCCACCCTGTCGCCGTGCTGCGCCCCGAGGTGCCGCCCGAGCTCATCTCGCCCGGACGCATCCGCGAGGACCTCCTGGCCGACGTGGGCCTCGACGGGCTGCTGGTGCTCGACTTCACCCACGAGTTCGCCCGGCAGGACCCCGAGGACTTCGTCCGCTCGGTCTTCGTGCGCGGCCTCGACGCGCGGTGCGTCGTGGTCGGCATGGACACCCGCTTCGGCTACCGCAACGCCGGCGACGTCTCGACGCTGGCGGACCTGGGCGAGCACTTCGGGTTCGAGGTCGTGGCACTCGACGACGTCGGCGACGGGGAGCGGTTCTCCTCGACCGTCATCCGGCGCCACCTGCGCGAGGGCCAGGTCCACGACGCGTCGCGCATCCTCGGGCGGCCCCACCGCGTCGTCGGCCAGGTCGTCCACGGCAACCACCGCGGTCGCGCGCTGGGCTACCCCACGGCCAACCTCGCGGCCGACTCCCTGGGCCTGGTGCCGATGGAGGGGGTCTACGCCGGGTGGCTCACCCGGCTCGACCTCGCCGACGGCGAGCCCGACCGCACGATGCCAGCCGCGATCAGCGTCGGCACCAACCCCACGTTCGACACCGAGGACCGGCGCACGGTGGAGGCCTACGTCCTCGACCGCGACGACCTCGACCTCTACGACGAGACGGTGATGGTGGAGTTCACCGCCCACATCCGCCCGACCCTGCGCTTCGAGGACGTCGATGAGCTGACCGCCGCGATGGCCGAGGACGTCGAGCGGTGCCGCGAGCTGCTCACGAACATCGTCCCGTCCTGAGCCCCCCCGCGCTCGGACGCCTCGCCCGGCACGACGTCGGGCTCTACCTCGCGGCGGGTGGGGCCTCCGTCGTCGGGGCCCTGCTCGTGTGGTCGGCGACGGCACGCACCCAGGACACGGCATACCTCGTGCGCCACCTCGTCACGGCGGCCGTGGGGCTGGGGCTGGCACTCCTCGTGAGCCGCGTCGGCCAGCACCGGGTGCGCCTCGCGGCGCCGTGGGTGTATGCCGGGTCCCTCCTCCTGCTCCTGGCCGTGCTCACCCCGCTCGGGCGCACCGTCAACGGGTCGCGGTCGTGGATCCCGCTCGTCGGGGGGTTCACCATCCAGCCGGCCGAGGTCGCCAAGGTGGGGCTGTGCCTGGCCCTCGCCGGGCTGCTGGCGGCCCAGGCCGAACGCGGGCTCGCGCCGGGAACCCGCGAGGTGCTGCTCTCGGGCGTGCTCGTCGCCGTCCCCACGGCCCTGGTCCTGCTCCAGCCGGACCTCGGCTCGGCGGCGGTGATCGTCGCGCTCGGGCTCGTCGTCGTCACGGTCGCCGGCGTGCCGCGCCGGTGGCTGGTGCTCGCGGCCCTGACGGGGGTCACCCTCGTCGTCGTGGCCCTGACCACGCCCCTGCTGAGCGACTACCAGCGCGACCGGCTCACGGCATTCGCCGACCCCTCCGCCGACCCGCAGGGCGCGGGCTACCAGACGCGCATGGTGCGCACGGCGATCGGGGCGGGTGGCCTGTGGGGACAGGGGTTCATGAGCGGCGAGCGCACCCAGGGTGGCGCGGTGCCCTACCAGCTCAACGACTTCGTCTTCTCGGTCGCGGGGGAGGAGCTGGGGTTCGTCGGGGCCACCGGGCTGCTCCTGTTGCTCGGCTTCGTCGTCGTCCGCGTGCTGGTCGTCGCGTCGCGCGCACCGGACCGGTTCGGCCGGCTCGTGGGGGTCGGCGTGGCGACCTGGCTGGCGGTGCAGGTCGTGCAGAACGTCGGCATGAACCTCGGGTTGCTGCCGGTCACCGGCCTGCCGCTGCCGTTCATCTCCTACGGCGGCTCGTCGATGCTCGTGTCGTGGGTGGCGATCGGGCTCGTCGACGCCGCGCACACCGCCGCACGCGACCGTTGAGGGCCCGATCCGGGGGGGACTGTGGTCACGAAAGCGACTCGCCGGTAACCAGTCGTTCCCCTCGGGGCCGGCACTGTGACAGGATTCGCGCACCACGCCCCCAAAGACGAGGACGATGTCGCGATGCTCACCGCCACTCCCCAGATCCACGCTCCCGCCGACGAGCCCGTCGACCAGTCCGTGCTGGAGAACCGCGCCCAGAGCGTGGCCCACCTCTTCCGTGACCGCGTCGCCGCCACCCCGGACCGCCCCGCGTTCATGTACGCGGTCGTGGGCCCGTCCGGCGACGACTGGCGCACCGACACGTGGGCCGAGGTCGACACGATCGTCCGCGAGATCGGCGCCGGCCTCGTGGCCCTCGGCGTCGAGGCCGAGGACCGCGTCGCGATCGCCTCGAGCACGCGCTACGAGTGGGCGCTCGCCGACCTGGCCATCATGGTGAGCGGCGGTGCCACCACGACGATCTACCCCACGACCATCGCCGACGACGTCGCGTTCATCCTCGCCGACTCGGGCGCCAAGGTCGTGTTCGCCGAGAACGCCGAGCAGCTCGAGAAGCTGCGCTCGATCCAGGGCCGGACCCCCGGGGTCAACAGGGTCGTGGTGTTCGACGGGCCGGCCGACATCGACGAATGGACCCTGACGCTCGACGAGGTGCGCCAGCTCGGGCGCGAGTACCTCCAGGGTGACCCCGGCGCCATCGACGCCCGGATCGACCGCATCGAGTCCGACCAGCTCGCCACGATCATCTACACCTCCGGCACCACGGGCCGCCCCAAGGGCGTGCGCCTGCGGCACAGCGCCTGGACCTACGAGGGCGCCGCCACCGAGTCGATCAACATCCTGTCCGAGGACGACCTGCAGTACCTCTGGCTCCCTCTGGCGCACGTGTTCGGCAAGGTGCTGCTCACCCTGCCGCTGCAGATCGGCTTCCCGACGGCGATCGACGGGCGGATCGACAAGATCGTCGACAACCTCGCCGTCGTGCAGCCCACGTTCATGGGCGCCGCCCCCCGCATCTTCGAGAAGGCCTACGGGCGCATCCAGACGATGATGGCCGACGAGGGCGGTATCAAGCACAAGCTCTTCGTGTGGGCCAGCGCCGTCGGGCGCGAGGTCAGTGAGCTGCGCGAGCAGGGCAAGAACCCCTCGGGCATGCTCGCCCGCAAGTACGCCATCGCCGACAAGGTCATCGGCACCAAGATCCGCGACCGGTTCGGTGGACGCATCCGCTTCTTCATCTCCGGGTCGGCCGCGCTCAACCAGGACGTCGCCCGCTGGTTCGACGCCATGGGGATGCAGATCGCCGAGGGCTACGGCCTCACCGAGTCCAGCGCCGCCTCGTTCGTGGCCCGCACCAAG
>DATITJ010000418.1:0-2558 GCA_035467935.1 Ornithinibacter sp. | reverse complement strand
GCTGCTGCGCCAGTGGGGTGTCATGGAGCTCGAGGGCCTCGACGCCGACGGTGAGGCGGCCCGGGGCGAGCTCGTGGCGGCCGTCGCGGCGCTCGACGCCGAGGCCACCCGGTTCGTCGAGAAGCGCGAGGAGCGCGCGGCCAAGCTCGCAGCCCGGCAGAACGCCTGACGGCCGGCCGGGTCCCGTCACCACTAGCCTGCTCGGGTGAGCACCGCCCTCGTCACCGACTCCACGGCATACCTGCCGGCCGACCTCCTCGCGGGGCTCGACGTGCGCGTGGTGCCGCTGCACGTCGTCATCGGTGGCAAGGACTACTCCGAGGGCGTCGACATCGACGCGTCGGAGGTGGCTGCCGCCCTGCGCCGCTTCACGCCGGTGTCGACCTCGCGCCCGGCGCCCGCGGCGTTCCTCCACGCCTACGAGGCGGCCGCGGCCGGCGGCGCCGACGCCGTGGTCTCGGTCCACATCTCCGGCGACATGTCGGGCACCATCGGCGGCGCCGACCTCGCGGCAGCGCAGTCGCCGGTGCCGGTGACCGTCGTCGACTCACGGGCCCTCGGCATGGCGATGGGGTATGCCGTGCTCGCCGGTGCGCGGCTGGCCGCCGGTGGCGCGTCGGCCGCGGAGGTGGCGGATGCCGTCCGCGCGACGTGCGCGACCTCCACCGTCGTGTTCTACGTCGACACCCTGGAGTACCTGCGGCGCGGAGGCCGGATCGGCAAGGCCGGGGCGCTGCTCGGGTCGGCACTGTCGATCAAGCCGATCCTCGGGCTGCGCGACGGCCACATCGTGCCGCTCGAGCGCGTGCGCACCTCGACGCGGGCGATCGCCCGCCTCGAGGAGATCTCCGTCGACGCCGCGACCGCGCTGCCCCCCGGGGCCTTCGGGGTGGACCTCGCCGTGCACCACCTCGACTCCTCGGAGCGCGCCGAGCGGCTCGCCGACCGGCTGCGGTCTCGTCTGGGTGACGACGTGGCGGTGCGGGTCGTCGAGCTGGGGGCGGTCGTGGGGGCTCACGTCGGGCCGGGCACGCTGGCGGTGGCCGTGGTGCCGCGGGTCGTGGCCGAGCCCGGTGGCGGGCCCGGTGGCGCGCCGGACGTGGCGCGCTGACCGATGGGCCGGCTCGCGCTGGAGACCGCGCTCGTCGCGGCCGTCTGCTTCCTCATCGGGTCGATCAACCCGGCATCCCTGGTGGCCCACGCGATGGGGCACGACCTGCGCTCGTCGGGCTCCGGCAACCCCGGCGCGACGAACGCCGGTCGCGTCCTGGGCCGCAAGTGGGGCGTCCTCGTGCTCGTGCTCGACGTCGCCAAGGCCTGGCTGCCGACGTTCGTCGTGCTGCGCTCGATGGGCACGGGGCCGGCGCTGGTCGCGGGGTTCGCCGTGGTGCTCGGGCACATGTTCTCCCCCTTCCTGCGGGGCCGCGGCGGCAAGGGCGTGGCCTGCGCGCTCGGTGCGGTGCTGGCGGTGGAGCCGGCCGTGGGGCTCGGGGGGGTCCTGGTGTTCGCGCTGGCCAAGGCGGTCGTCCCCTACGTCGGGGAGGCCTCGGTGGTGACGATGCTCGTCGGCGCGGTGCTCGGGGCGCTGGCGACGCTGGGGGCCGTGCCCTTCGTGACGCCCGTCGTCGGGGTGTGGCTGGCGCTGCTGTCGCTGCTCGTGCTCTCGCGGCACCGGCGCAACATCGTCGCGTGGTGGGGGCGGCACGTCCGCTGAGTCGTGGTGATCCGGCCGCGGCGCGAAGGCCGCCCCTGGGCTGTCACCGGGCGGTCCCTCGTCCACAGGGCGTCGAGGAACCGGGGCACTGTCCACAGATCGCGCTCGGGGCATGAGGTCCGACCGGTTGCTTCCTAACGTCGTCGTATGCCGCGCCGACCACCTCCCGAGCCCGTCTCGCCGCGCGCCCTGGCGCGCCTGAGGTCCCCGCGCGGCGGCTTCGTGCCCACGGCCCGCGACCTCGACCCCGAGGCGTTCGCGCACGACGCATCGGGCGACGGGCCGGGGGAACAGCGGGCCGGCAGGCACGGGCGGGCCCGGCTGCCGCGGGGGTGGGTGCGGGTGCCGAGCTCCGTGGCCGGGGCGCGGTGGCACCCGGGTCGCGGCGCGGTGCTCGGCGTCGTCATCGTGGCGCTGCTCGCACTCGCGGTGTTCGGGTTGCGGGTGGCGTGGGCCCGCACGAGCGGGGAGGGGACGCCCATCGCTCCGGGCGGCGGGTCGCGGGCCGGACCCACGGGGGTGTCCGCGGGGGCGGTCCCCGTCGGGGTGCCGGGCGGGGCGGGGTCGCCCGGCGCCCCGGCCACGCCGGCGCCCGGTGCGATGGCTGGGGGCGTCCCGGCCGCCGGTGCGTCGGAAGCCGCATGGGTGTTCGTGGTGGTGGTGCACGTCGTGGGGGAGGTGCGGCGACCGGGGGTGCAGCGGCTGCCGGTGGGGTCCCGGGTGCAGGACGCCGTCGAGGCGGCAGGGGGCCCCACCGGCGACGCCGACCTCGCGCGGGTCAACCTCGCCAGGGTCCTCGTCGACGGCGAGCAGGTGCAGGTGCCGGCACCCGGCGATCCCGACC
>DATITJ010000417.1:0-2084 GCA_035467935.1 Ornithinibacter sp. | reverse complement strand
CCGACGCGCACCCGCTCCGCGCCGACGTCGACGAGGTCGCGCGACAGGGTCGCCTGGGTCACCTCGATGCCGTCCGCGGCCAGGTGGTCGAGCAGCTCGGTCTGCGAGCGCACGGGTGTCGACGCGAGGATCTCGACGATGCGCTGCTGGCGCGCCGCGCGCGAGGTGGAGACGGTCATCGCTCGCCCCCCTCACGGTGCTGCTCGACGAGCCACGACAGCAGCGCCTTCTGGGCGTGGAGGCGGTTCTCGGCCTCCTGCCAGACGAGGGATGCCGGGCCGTCGATGACCTCGGCGTCGACCTCGTAGCCGCGGTAGGCCGGCAGGCAGTGGAGGAAGACGGCATCCGTCGCCGCCCGCGCCATGAGCGCCTCGGTGACCCGGAACGCCCCGAACGGGCCGGCCGCGGCCTTGCGCTCGTCGCGCTGGGCCTCCATGCCCATCGAGACCCAGGTGTCGGTGGCGACCACGTCGGCGCCCGCCACCGCGTCGGCCGGGTCGTCGGTGACGAGCACCGAGCCGCCCTGCTCTGCCGCGATGACCCGCGCCCGAGCCACGACGTCGGCGCGCGGCGGGTGCGATGCCGGGGTCCCGACGCGCACGTGCATGCCGGCGAGGGCGCAGCCGAGGAGGTAGGAGTGGGCCATGTTGTTGGCGCCGTCGCCGAGGTAGGCGAAGGTGAGGCCGGCCGTCCCGCCCTTCGCCTCGAGGACGGTGAGGAGGTCGGCGAGGATCTGGCACGGGTGGTAGTCGTCGGTCAGGGCGTTGACCACGGGCACCCCGGCGTGCGCCGCCATCTCCTCGAGCCCGGCCTGCTCGAACGTCCGCCAGACGACGGCGGCGGACTGCGGGCCCAGGACGCGGGCGACGTCGGCCACCGACTCCCGCTCCCCCACCCCGGCGAGGCGGCCGTCGACGACCATCGGGAAGCCGCCGAGCCCCGCGACGGCCCCGACGAACGACACCTGGGTGCGCAGCGTCGGCTTGTCGAAGAGGATCGAGACCGTGCGCGGCCCCTCGAGGCAGCGGTCGGCGAACGGCGCGGCCTTGAGCGCCAGCGCCCGCTCGAGCACGGCGCGCTGCTCGTCGGCCGTGAGGTCGTCGTCGGCGAGGAGGTGGCGCAGGGTCATCGGGCGTCCTTGGCGGTGGATGTGGTGGCAGCGGCCGTGTCGAGGAGCCCGGGAAGGGCGTCGACGAAGAGGTCGATCTGGGCGGTGGTGACGACGAGCGGCGGGGCGAGCCGCAGGGCGTCGGGGGCGACGGGGTTGACGATGAAGCCGGCCTCGAGGGCGAGCGCGGCGACGGCGGGGGCGATCTGGGCGGCGAGGGTGATCGCCCGCAGGAGGCCTGCACCCCGCACCCCCGTCACCATCGGGTGTCCGAGGCCGAGCACGCGGCGCTCCAGGTGGTGGCCGGCCTCCACGGTGTGGGCCAGCAGGCCCTGCGACTCGATGGTGTCGAGCACGGCGAGCCCCGCGGCGCAGGCCAGCGGGTTGCCGCCGAACGTGGAGCCGTGCATGCCCGGGGTCAGCATCGCGCTCACCTCGGTGCCGAACGTCACGAGCGCTCCGATCGGCACGCCCCCGCCGAGGCCCTTGGCGAGGGTCATGGCGTCGGGGACGACGCCGGCCTGCTGGAACGCGAACCACGAGCCGGTGCGGCCGACACCGGTCTGCACCTCGTCGAGGACCAGCAGCGCCCCCGCCTCGCGGGTGACCTCGCGGGCGACACGGAGGTATGCCGTGCCGGCGGGTCGCACGCCCGCCTCGCCCTGGATCGGCTCCAGGACCAGCGCCGAGGTCTCCTCGGTGACCGCGGCGCGCAGGGCGTCGACGTCTCCCCAGGGGACGTGGCTCACGCCGGGGATGAGCGGCTCGAAGGGCTCGCGGTAGGCCGGCTTGTGGGTCAGGGCCAGGGCCCCGGTGCTGCGGCCGTGGAAGGCGCCCTCGGCGGCGACGATGCCGGTGCGACCGGTGCGGCGGGCGAGCTTGATCGCCGCCTCGAGCGCCTCGGTGCCCGAGTTGCAGAAGAAGACGGCCGAGCCCCGCGGTGCCTGCGCGAGCGACAGGAGTCGCTCGGCCAGCT
>DATITJ010000416.1:0-1990 GCA_035467935.1 Ornithinibacter sp. | reverse complement strand
GGAGAACGGCCTGGCCCGGCTCTACCGCGAGGCGCCGCTCAACTCGGTGTGGGAGGGCTCGGGCAACGTCAACGCGCTCGACGTCGTCCGCGCGCTGACGCGCGAGCCGGCATCCCTCGCGGCGCTCGGCAAGGAGCTGGCGCTGGCCCGCGGGCACGATGCGGTGCTCGACGCCGCCATCGCCGAGTGCGAAGCGGCCTCCGCCGTGGCGCTCGGGCCGGACGCCCCGTGGGAGGCCCGGCGGCTCGTCGAGCGGCTCGCGCTCACCCTGCAGGCGTCGCTCCTCGTGCGCCACTCCCCCGGCCCGGTCGCCGACGCGTTCGTGGCCAGCCGGCTCGGGGGCGAGCACGGCACGACGTTCGGCACGCTGGGCCGGGCGGTCGGCCCGGATGCCGTGTCGCTGCTCCTCGAGCGCGCGCTCGCCGACTGAGCCGGAGAGCGCCGCGTCCGCACCGTGGCGTCAGGGCGTGAGCGCGAGGCGCGTCCTCTCGGCCTCGACGTCGAAGTCGGCCGCCGGCCACTGCGGGTCCATCGCCTCGAGGTGCTCGAGGAGCAGGTTGGTCACGGCGAGCCGGGCGTACCACTTGCTGTCGGCGGGCACGACGAACCACGGGGCCGCATCCGTCGAGCACTTCTCGAGGGCCGCCTGGTACGCCTGCATGTAGTCCGACCAGTGCGCCCGCTCGTCGACGTCGCCGGGGTTGAACTTCCAGTGCTTGTCCTCGCGCTCGAGTCGCTCGGTGAGCCGGGCCTTCTGCTCGGCGCCGGAGATGTGGAGCATGACCTTGACGATCGTCGTCCCGCCGTCGACCACGCCCTGCTCGAACGCGTTGATCTGGGCGTAGCGACGCGACCAGGTCGTGCGCGGCACCAGGTCGTGGACCCGCACGATGAGGACGTCCTCGTAGTGGCTGCGGTCGAAGACCCCGATGTCGCCCGGCGTCGGCAGGGCGCGGCGGATGCGCCAGAGGAAGGGGTGGCGCTTCTCCTCGGCGCTCGGCGCCTTGAACGACGTGATGTCGACGCCCTGCGGGTCGACGGCCCCGACGACGTGGCGCATGATGCCGCCCTTGCCCGAGGTGTCCATGCCCTGGATGACGAGGAGCACCGAGCGGCCCCCGCCAGCCCTGGACTCGGCGTACAGCCGCTCCTGCAGGTCGCCGAGGCGGGCCTGGAGCTCGGCCATGACGGCCTCGCCGCCGTCCTTGTCCCCGGTGAACCCGGGCGTGGAGTCGGGGTCGAGGTCGGCGAGCGAGAAGCCCGGACCGACCCGCAGCACCTCCGACCACGTGACGGGCTCGACGGCGTCGTGCCCGCGTGCCTTCGCGGCCTTACTGCGCTTCTTCTCGGCCTTCGCCGCCGCCTTGCCCGAGAGCTGGGCGTCGGGTGTGACCTGCTCGGCCGGCAGGGCGCCGCTGCCGGCGACCTCGGGTTGCGGCACGGGTCCGCCCTTGCCGGAGCTCCGCTTGGGGCCCTTGGCCGAGCCGCCCTTCGTGTCGTGCTTCGTGTCGCTCTTCTTGTCGCTCTTCTTCGAACCCTTGCCCATCGCCGCATCCTCGCAGACGACCGCCGGTGGCGGGCGGCTCGCGCCCGCACGACCGCGACGCAGGGTGCGGCTGACACACTCGCCCGCATGCGCGTCCTCCTCGACCCGCGGCGGCCGGCCTCTCCCGGCGCCCGCGTCACGGCATCCGAGCTCGGCGACCTCTACGCGTTCCCGGCCGGCCGCCGCTGGGCGCGCTCGAACCTGGTGTCGACGCTCGACGGCTCGGCCGTGGGCGCCGACGGCCGCAGCGGCACGGTCAACACCGCGGCGGACCACCGGGTCTTCGCCCTGCAGCGTGACCTGTGAGACGCCGTGCTGGTGGGGTCGGGCACGGTGCGGGCCGAGGGGTACGAACGGCTCGAGCCGACGCGGCGGCGACGAGCCCCCCCGGCGCTCGTCGTCGTCAGCGGGTCGGGTCGCGTGCCCGAGGGGCTGGGCGCGCCC
>DATITJ010000415.1:0-9152 GCA_035467935.1 Ornithinibacter sp. | reverse complement strand
CGTTCGCCGCGACGGGCGGTCGCATCGTCGCCACCCTCGCCAAGCTGCTGCACGAGAGGGGCGCCGGCTCGCGCGGCCTCATCTCGATCTGCGCCGCCGGTGGCCAGGGCGTCGTCGCGATCCTCGAGGCGGCCTGACATGGCGCACCGTGACGGCTACACGGCATTCGTCTCCTCCGGCGGTGGCAGGAAGATCGCCTCGATGCTCGGCCTGCCCCAGCCGGTGGCGCTGCGCCGCCACGGGCCGGGGCGACCGCTCGTCGACGGCCCGGTGCTCGTGGGCGGGCACGCCGACACCCCGGCGCTGACCGCGATGCGTGACGGGCTCACCGCGGCCGGAGCCACGCTCGTCGACGCCGTGCCCGAGGACACCCGGCTCGGTGGGGTCGTCGTCGACCTCAGCGCGGCGAAGACTCCCGCCGACCTCGAGGCGTTGCGCGCCACGCTGGCTCCCGCCCTGAAGCGGCTCGGCCGGTGCGCCCGCGTGGTGGTCGTCGGCCGCGACCCGGCCCGCGCCGGGTCCGCGGCGCAGCGGGCGGCTCGCCGCGCGCTCGAGGGCGTCACCCGCTCGGTCGCCAAGGAGCTGCGCGCCGGGGCGACGGCCAACCTCGTGCTCGTCGCCGACGGCTCGGAGGCGGCCGGCCTGGGCACCGTGGTGTTCCTGCTGTCGGCCCGCTCGGCCTATGTCGACGCCCAGGTGTTCCGGGTCGGTGAGGGCGAGGCGGGCACTCCCGACGCCGCCCGCCCCCTCGCCGGCAAGGTGGCCGTCGTGACCGGCGCCGCCCGCGGCATCGGCGCCGACATCGCCCGCACGCTGGGCCGCGACGGTGCGACCGTCGTGTGCGTCGACGTGCCGTCGGCCGGTGCCGCCCTGGCCGCCGTAGCCAACGAGGTCGGTGGCACCGCGCTGCAGGCCGACGTCACCGCCCCCGATGCCGGGCGCCGCATCCTCACCCACGCGCAGACGCGCCACGGCGGGCTCGACGTCGTCGTGCACAACGCCGGCATCCTCCGCGACAAGCTGCTCGTGAACACCGACGCGGAACGCTGGAGCGCGGTCATCGAGGTCAACCTCGCGTCGATCCTGCGGATGAACGAGGCGTTCCTCGGCAAGGACGGCCTGCGCGACGGCGGGCACGTCGTCCTCGTCTCCTCGATCGCCGGCATCGCCGGCAACCGCGGCCAGAGCAACTACGCGGCGTCCAAGGCGGGGGTCATCGGCCTCGTCGACGCCTACGCCGCCGACAAGGGCCTGCGGCGGCGTGGCATCACGGTCAACGCCGTGGCGCCGGGCTTCATCGAGACCGAGATGACCGCACGCATCCCGTTCGCCACGCGCGAGCTCGGGCGCCGGCTCAACAGCCTGGCGCAGGGCGGGCTGCCCGTCGACGTCGCCGAGACGATCGCGCACTTCGCCTCCGACGCGCAGTCGGCCGTCAGCGGCAACGTCGTGCGGGTGTGCGGCCAGAGCCTGCTGGGGGCCTGACGTGGCCGTCGAGACCCTCCCGACACTGCCCTCGACGGGGCCGCTGCTCGCCCGGGCGGCCCTGACCGCCCGCGGCCGCCGTGGCGACGTCGTCCCCGATCGGACCCTGCGCGTCGAAGGGGTGCGGGTCGACCGCGACCGCCTCACGGCATACCAGCGGCTCACCTCCCACGCGGTGGACGACACCCTGCCCCAGCCCTACCCGTGGGTGCTCGCCTTCCCGCTGCAGACCGCCCTGATGACGCGCTCGGACTTCCCCCTCGCGCTGCCCGGCATGGTGCACCTCGCGAACCGCGTCACGACCCACCGCCGGCTGGATGCCGGTGACCCGCTGACGCTGTCGGTCACCGCGGGCGCCATCCGTCCGCACCGGAGGGGTCGCACCCTCGACGTGCGGCTCGAGGCCCATGTCGGCGACGACCTCGCCTGGGAGTGCGACACCGTCTACCTCAGCCGCGGCCACGGTGCCGACGAGCACGCGGCGCGCGGCGAGGCCCCGCCGCCGCTGCCCGACGGCCCTGCCGTCGCGCGCTGGCGCCTGCCGGAGGACCTGGGTCGGTCCTATGCCGCGGTGTCCGGCGACGTGAACCCGATCCACCTGCACCCGCTGAGCGCCCGCGCGATGGGCTTCCCCCGGCACATCGCGCACGGCATGTGGACCTGCGCCCGCACCCTCGCAGCGCTGGGTCGAGGCTCGCTCGGGCCGTCGACGAGCCGGGTGTGGTTCACCGCGCCCGTGTTCCTGCCGAGCACGGTCGAGCTCGTCCGCAACGGTGGGGCCGGCGAGGTCGTGGCGGGGCTGCGCTCGGCGAAGCAGCCCGAGCAGGGCCACCTCGTGCTCACGCTCTCGCACTGACTGCGCTGGAGCTCCCGCGGATCATCGAGCAGGTGTCGTCGCCGGGGCGCCCGGCGTAGGGACCCTCGTCCGGTGTCGGAGTCGCAGCCCCCGGAGCCCCACCCGACCGACGACGACGACGACCCGGGTGCAGCACCCCGGTCGTGACCGCGACGCCGAGCAGGAGCAGCGCCCCGCCGGTGGCCTCCCAGGCGTTGGGCACCTCGCCCTGCACGAGCCACGCCGTGCTCAGCCCCACGACCGGCACGAGCATCGCGTACGGGACCACGGCGGCCGACGGGTGCCGGGCGAGCAGCGTGTTCCAGATGCCGTAGCCGAGCAATGAGGCGAACCAGGCGGTGTAGAGGGTCGAGAGCACGGCCGGGAGGGTCGGGTGCGTCAGGGCGGTCGCGACGGCATCCGGCCCGTCGAGGACGAGCGCCAGCAGGAACAGCGGGACGGGCACGACGGTCGCCGACCACACGGTCATCGACAGCCCGGACGCGCGTCCGGCGGGCACCCGCTCCCCGCTCGGCAGCACCGCTCCCCGTCCGGAGGCCCGACGCGACGCCACGTTCCCGATCGCCCAGGAGGTGGCGGCCGCGACGACGAGCAGCAGGCCGAGGGCCGGGGTCGCGGCGGAGCGGCCCATCGCCACGATGCCGAGCCCGACGGCGCCGACGAGCACACCGACGACCTGCGCCCGGTTCGGCCGCTCGCGCAGTGTCACGGCTGCGATGACGACGGTGAGCCCGACCTGGGCCTGGAGCACGAGCGAGGCCAGGCCCGCCGGCATCCCGACGGCCAGCGCGGTGTAGAGCAGCGCGAACTGGCCCAGGCTCATGAACAGCCCGACGAGGACGACGTCCCCCCAGGGCACCCGCGGCCGTGGCACGAGGAGGATCGCGGGCACGAGCACGACGACGAAGCGCACCGCCACGAAGAGGGTCGGCGGCACGTCGCCGATGCCGAGGTCGATGACGACGAAGTTGGCGCCCCACACGACGGCGACGAGCACGGCGAGCGCCGCGTGGCGAGGAGGCACCGGGTCATCCTCGCGCGGGCACCCCGTGCCGCACCAGCGGTGTTCCGTGGAGCGCGACGCCTGCGTCAGCCCGGCTCGCCGAGCCCCAGCACCCTGCGGTAGAAGGCGAGCTCGCGGGTCAGCGCGTCGACGATCGACACCGCCTGCCGGAAGCCGTGGCCCTCGCCCGGGTAGACGACGAGCTCGACGTCGCGCCCGGCCGCGCGCACGGCCCCGGCCATCGCCTCGGCCTGGCCGAGGGGCACCACGCGGTCGTCCTCGCCCTGCAGCAGGAGCAGCTCGCCGTGCAGCCGGTCGGCGTGGTGCACGGGGGAGCGGTCGCGGTAGACCGCCTCCCCCTCGGGCCACGGGGCCACGAGGCGGTCGCAGTAGCGCGACTCGAACTTGTGCGTGTCGGCGGCGAGCCCGGCGAGGTCGGTGACACCGAACAGGCTGGTGCCCGCGGCGAACGCGTCGCTCGTCGTCATGGCGCGCAGCACCGCGTACCCGCCCGCGCTGCCACCGCGGATGGCGAGGCGGTCGCGGTCGACCAGCCCGGCATCCGCGAGCGACAGCGCGCCGGTGACGCAGTCGTCGATGTCGAGCTCGCCCCACGCGCCGAGCAGCCGGTCGCGGTAGGCCCGGCCGTGGCCGGTGCTGCCGGAGTAGTTGACGTCGAGCACCGCGAAGCCGCGGGTGGTCCAGAAGTGGCACGCGGTCGTGAAGGTGGCGTCGGTGCGTGACGTCGGCCCGCCGTGCACCTCGACGAGGAGGGGCGGCAGCTCTCCGTCCGGGCCGGCGACGCCGGCCCGCCGGGGCGGGTGGAGGAAGCCGTGCACGGTGAGCCCGGCGGAGTCCGTCCACGTCCAGGCCCGCACGGGTGAGACGTCGTCGGCGCCGACGGGCGGCTCGCCGGACCGGGCCAGCACGCGCAGGCCGCCGTCGAGCGGGCCGCGCACGACCTCGGGCGGCCGGTCGGTGAGCCCGCGCCGGAACGCGACCTCGCCGCCGGTGCCCTGGAGGCTGTCGAAGGACACGCCCTCGACATCGAGCCGGGCCGTCTCCCCGGTGCGGGCGTCGAGCACGCCGAGCAGCGGGCCGTCGTCACCCCACGACCGCACCAGGGCCCGGTCGGCGTCGAGCACGGCGAGGTCGTCGGCGCCGAGCCCCCACGGCGGTGTCGCGTGGTCGGCCTCGGGGGAGTGCACGGCCACGGGACCGCTCCCGGCGTCGCGGTGCAGCGTCCACCACCCCGACTCGTCGGAGACGAACCACAGGGCGCCGTCGGGGCCGAACTGCGGCTGGAGCACCGAGACGTCGTCGCCGCCGGCGACGACCTCGACGCCCGTCACGCCGGCGGGGGTCACCGTGGCGCGCAGCAGGCGGGTCGTGTCCCACGGCATGTTCGGGTGGTCCCAGGCGGCCCACGCCACCGTGGTGCCGTCGGGCGACACGGCCGGCCGCGAGACGAAGTCGGTGCCCGTCGACAGCACGGTGCCGCCGTCGGCGTTGTCGCCGTGGAGGTCCAGCACCACGAGCTCGTTGGCGGGCTCCGGGGTGCGGGAGTGGTCCTCGCGCACGGCGAACAGGTGCTCGCCCCGCAGCACGAGACCGCCGTAGCGCCACGGCCCCGGCGGCGTGACCGGGACGGGCTCGGACGACCCCGGGTCCAGGCGGTGCACCCGGTCGTCGCCGACGTGCGAGACGACCACGGTGCCGCGCTCGACGGCATACGCCCCACCGCCGTACTCGTGGACGCGGGAGCGCACGTCCCACGGCGCGGGCAGCAGGTCCGCGCCCGCCGTGCCGTCGTGCCGAACGAGCACCACCCGGCCGGCCTCCCGGGGCCGTTCCTCGAGCCAGTAGGTGTCCGCGCCGTCGACGCGCACCTCGTCGATGCGCACCTGACCTCCGACGAGGGACTCGGGCGAGATCGGTGAGGGCCACGTGCCGTGGGGGAGCGTCCGCATCGGATCACCGTATGCCGTGCGCCGGGTGGCTCGTCGTGGCGCCCCGGTCCGTGGCATGGTTCGCTGGGCCGATGGAGCAGAGCGCTGCCGTGCCGTCACCGGCGTACACCGGTCTCGACGACGCCGGCCAGGTGGAGGTGCTTCGTCGGGTCGCCCTGCGCGCGGCCGAGGGGTTCGGCCTCGGGGTGCGCGACCTCTCGCTCGTGCTCCACGCCTACAACACGACGTTCCGGCTGGGCACCGACGACGGGCGGTTGCTGGCCCTTCGGGTCAACACCAACTCGCACAGCGTGCCCGAGCACATCGTCGCCCAGCAGGAGTGGCTGCACGCCGTCGCGTCCGACACCGACGTGCTCGTCCCCGACCCGCTGCGCACCCCCGACGGCGGGTGGGCGGTCGCGGTGCCCTGCCCGGAGTGGGGCGGACCGCTGCACGCGACCGTGGCGTCGTGGCTCGAGGGCGACGACGTGGGCACCTGCGACGAGGAGGTGGGGCGGGCGCTCGGCACCGCGATGGCGCGGCTCCACGACCACGCCGAGGGGTTCGCCATGCCCGCCGGGGGTGCCCTGCCCGAGTACGCCAGCCCGTTGTTCGGTGACGAGGACCTGCTGAGCGGGCACCCCGACCTGCCACCGGGTGGTGCCGAGGTCGTCGCGGCGGCGTTCGCCGAGAGCGCGGCGGCGTGCGCGGCCGTGCACGCCGCCGGGTCGCCGGTCGTGATCCACGCCGACCTGCACGGGGGCAACCTCAAGTGGCACGACGGTCGCCTGGCCGTCTTCGACGTCGACGACTGTGGCATCGGTGTGCCGGCCCTCGACCTGGCCATCGCCGCCTTCTACCTGCGCGCCGGGTCGCCGGACGTCGAGGAGTCCCTGCTCGCGGGGTACGCCGGCGTCCGTGCCCTGCCCGAGGTCGGCGTCGCGGACTTCGAGGCGCTCGTCGCCGCGCGCCAGCTGCTCCTCGCCAACAGCCTGCTGTCGAGCACCACGACGGGGCTGCGCTCGGAGGCGACCGCCTACCTGCGGGTGACCGTCGACCGGCTGCGCCACTGGCGGGCCACCGGCCGGTTCAGCCGCGACGTGCCCGATCCCGCCTGAGCGGGGGAAGCCGTTCGCAGCCACCACCCGCCGCTGGATACGCTGGACCGTGCGGCCCCTCACCGGCCGCGCCCCCCACCGCACAGGAGAGCCACGAGCATGTCTGCCCTCATCACCGTCCACGTCGCCGGCACGCAGCGATCGGTGGCCGAGGGCACGACGGCGGGCGGGCTCTTCGAGGGCGACCGGGCCGTGCTCGTGGCCCGTGTCGGCGGCGAGCTGCGCGACCTCGCGCACGAGCTCGCCGATGGTGACGTCGTCGAGCCGGTGACCGCGGCCGAGCAGGACGGCCTCGACGGGCTGCGCCACTCGGCGGCCCACGTGCTGGCGCAGGCCGTGCAGGAGGTGCACCCGGACGCCCGGCTGGGCATCGGCCCCCCGAACCGCGACGGGTTCTACTACGACTTCGACGTCGAGACCCCCTTCACGCCCGAGGACCTCAAGGTCCTCGAGAAGGTCATGCAGCGCATCGTCAACGAGGGCCAGACCTTCCGCCGGCGCGAGATCTCCGACGAGCAGGCCCTCGTCGAGCTGTCCGGCGAGCCGTACAAGCGCGAGCTCATCGGCCTCAAGGGTGGGGCGGCCGAGACGGCCGCCGAAGGGGCTGCCATGGAGGTGGGTGGTGCCCAGCTGACGATCTACGACAACGTGCGACGCGACGGCACCCGCGCCTGGGGCGACCTGTGCCGGGGCCCGCACGTGCCCTCGACCAAGGTGCTCGGCAACGCGTTCAAGCTGACGCGCAGCGCGGCCGCCTACTGGCGCGGGTCGGAGAAGAACCCCCAGCTGCAGCGCGTCTACGGCACGGCGTGGCCGACCAAGGACGAGATGAAGGCCTACCTCGACCGACTGGCCGAGGCGGAGAAGCGCGACCACCGCCGGCTCGGGGCCGAGCTCGACCTGTTCAGCTTCCCGGAGGAGCTCGGCTCTGGCCTCGTGGTGTTCCACCCCAAGGGCGGCATCATCAAGCGAGAGATGGAGGACTACGTCCGCCGCCGGCACATCGAGGAGGGCTTCCAGTACGTCGGGACGCCCCACATCAGCAAGGCCGGCCTGTTCCACACCTCCGGCCACCTGCCGTACTACGCCGACACGATGTTCCCGCCGATGGAGTTCGAGGGCACCGAGTACCGCCTCAAGGCGATGAACTGCCCGATGCACAACCTCATCTTCCGGTCGCGGGGCCGGTCCTACCGCGAGCTGCCGCTGCGGCTGTTCGAGTTCGGCTCGGTCTACCGCTTCGAGAAGTCGGGTGTCGTCCACGGCCTGACCCGCGTGCGGGGCATGACCCAGGACGACTCGCACTCCTACGTCACGGCCGAGCAGGCCCCGGCCGAGATCAAGCACCTGCTCGACTTCGTCCTGTCGCTGCTGCGCGACTTCGGCATGGACGACTACTACCTCGAGCTGTCCACGCGTGAGAGCGAGGGCGAGAAGAGGGACAAGTTCATCGGCTCCGAGGAGCAGTGGGAGATCGCGACCGAGGTGCTGCGCGACGTCGCCACCGAGTCCGGGCTCGAGCTCGTCCTGGACCCCGGGGGGGCGGCCTACTACGGCCCGAAGATCTCGGTGCAGGCCCGCGACGCGATCGGTCGCACCTGGCAGATGTCGACGATCCAGTACGACTTCAACCAGCCCGGGCGCTTCGGGCTCGAGTACCAGGCCTCCGACGGCTCCCGCCAACAGCCGGTCATGATCCACTCGGCGAAGTTCGGGTCGATCGAGCGGTTCCTCGGGGTCCTCGTCGAGCACTACGCCGGAGCGTTCCCGGTGTGGCTCTCGCCGGTCCAGGCGCTCGGCGTCCCCGTCGCCGAGGAGTTCGACGACTACCTGCGCGGCGTGCTCGACCGGATGCGCGCCCAGGGCATCCGCACCGAGCTCGACGCGAGCGACGACCGGTTCCCGAAGAAGATCCGCAACGCGAGCAAGGCCAAGGTGCCCTTCGTGCTCATCGCGGGCGAGGACGACCGCTCCGCCGGCGCGGTGTCGTTCCGCTACCGCGACGGGTCGCAGAAGAACGGCGTGTCGGTCGACGACGCGATCGCCGAGATCTCGGCGGCGATCACCGACCGTCGGCAGGTCTGAGGAACTCCGCGTCTCGACCGGTCTCGGATGGTGGGATGCCGTGGGCGCGGCTGTCGCTCCCCGTCACACCCGCCACGCGACACGCCGGACGACACGCCGCAGCCGTCAACCCGTCGGGAATTGTTCGCGAAACCCCTTGCGGGGCAGCACGGTCGGGCGTAGACATATCCCACTTCACCACTTCGGTGGCGGAGGGATCGAGAGAAGTCCGAGCACCACCCCGAGCGGTTTACTGCACGGAGCCATGCGGTGATGAGCGTGGTGGGTGAACGGAGTCCATCTCGTGAGACCCGGAGCATCATGCCGGGTCGACCGAGGCCCCGGGAACTCATACTTCCCGGGGCCTCACCCATTCCCTGTCCCGCGGGCGCCGATGGTCCATGCTGGGCCCATGGAGACCGCCGACGGGGTGACGGTGCGCGGGGCCGTGCCGACCGACGCCTTCTCGGTCGCCGCCCTGCACCTCCAGGCCGAGCGCGAGTGGGGCCAGGTCGCCCCGCCCCGCTTCCTCGACACCTTCGCCGACGCCTGGCTGCGCGACCGGGCCCGCCACACCCTCCTCGCCGAGGACGCGCGGGGCACCCCGCTCGGCACGGTGCACGGCACGGTCGTGCGCAAGCTGCCGAGTCCCCGGCGGCCGACCGACGCGTGGATGC
>DATITJ010000414.1:0-3446 GCA_035467935.1 Ornithinibacter sp. | reverse complement strand
CCCGGGGGAGTGCCGACGGCAAGCGGGTCGGTGTCGCGGCCATGCACGCGACCGGCGCACTCGCCGGCTCCGGGCGCGCCGCACAACCGGTTGACGGCCGCGGCGAGCGTGGTCGCGACCGACGCGTCGGCGACCGGCCGGGCCTGGCCGCGGACGAGCGTGGTCACCACCAGGCTGCCCGAGCGCGCCACGCCGACCGACATGGTCGTCGGGACCTTGCCCCACGTGCGGAGCCGGAACTGGGTGGCGGACTCGCCGACTCCCTTGAGGTTGCGGGTGGTCAGGAGCTGGGTGCGCGGATCGGTGCACCCGGCGTACCACAGGCTCGCGGTCTCGAAGCTCCGCGCGGCCTGACGGGGGTTGCGCGACATCTCCACGACCTCGAGCGCGGTGGATCGCGCCTCGGTGACGCGCCGCTTGCGCACCCGGTCCTGGCCGTCGCGCCGGACCGTCGTGCGCTTCACCGTGGTCTGCGAGCCCTGCCACGACCGGGTCATGGCGGCGAGGCCCGAGGGGTCGGAGAACCGCTCGCGCTGGCACGGCGCGACCAGGCCGGTGCCACTGAGGTTGTCACTGGTCTTGGTCTCGGCCCAGTCGAGCCCGGGCCCCAGTCGGGTCAGCTGGTCGTGCGACATCATCGAGGCCTCGTGGATCACCGGCTCGCCGGTCGTGTCCGCGACGGCCTCGGAGGGCGCGTGGACGGTGACGCCCGGGGTGGCCTTCTCGCCGACCAGGCTGGTGGCCTCGGCGCCGGAGCCGGAGGCGACCAGTGAGCCGGAGACGAGCAGCGCGGCCGAGGCGAGCACGGCTCCCGCCACCGTGTGCGTACGACGTCGGGCGGCTCCGGTGCGCCGGATGGCCGTGGCCCGGGGCCAGCGGATGTCCTCGAGGGGCTGGGCCAGGTCCTCCAGCAGGCCGCGGATGGCGGTCGTGGGCACGTCGCGGTGCAGGGCGAACTGCGACGAGGCCGTCTGCAGCTCGCGCTCGGCATCGCCGCGGGCGAGCCCGACCGTGCGGCTGATGTCGGCCATGGAGAGGGTCGACAGGTGCGTCACGACGAGGAGCTGGCGCTGGGCCGCGGTGAGCTTGGAGAGCGCGTCGAGCGTCGCAGCGGCCTCCGGCTCGAGGCTCTTGTCGCGGTGCCAGATGCGGGCCGTGTGGCGGCGCCGTGCGCGTCCGTGGGCGATGCCTCGGACGTAGGCGTCGGGGTCGTCGAGGACGGAGACCTTGCGCCAGTGGTGCCACGCGACGACGTAGGCGTCCCTGAGCGCGGAGCGGGCTGCAGGCGCGTCGCCGGTGAGGGCGTACGCCTCGTGCAGGAATCGCGCGCGGGTGCCGACGTAGTAGGCGTCGAACGATTCGGGGTCTCTCATGACCGCCCCACGGTACGGGAGAGGACCACTCCGTGCACAAACTCCCGGTGCGGGGAACGGGCGGCGTGGGAGCGTGATCAGGCTCGGCCAGCGGGTCATGATGGATCGGTCATGACGTCGTTGCTCACCCGCCCGGACCGCCCCGGAACCAGTGCTGCGCCCGCGCGTCCGCTGGTGCTCATCGCGACGTTGGGCGGCGTGCTCGCCGCCGCCGGCCCGCTCCTCGTGCTCATGGCCGTCGGCGTGATCGGCTGGTTCGTCTCCGACGCCGGAGTGCACGGCGCCCCGCGCGACGGGATGCGGATGGGCGCGCTGGCGTGGCTCGCCGGACACGGCTCGGGGTTCACCGTGATGGGCGTGCGGGTGCTGATCGTCCCGCTGGGTGTGACCGCTGTCTCGGCCTGGTCGATGTGGCGGCTGGGCCACCGGGTCGGCGACGCGGTCTCGGGCCACGGCCCCGACGCCGACCGCATCTCCGACGGCGAGCGCGACTTCACGGTGCCGACCGCGATCGCCCTCTTCTTCGCCGGCTACGCCGTCGTCGCCATGGTGGTCGACACCCTGGCCGCCGGCTCCACCGCCGACCCGTCGCTCCCGCACGTCCTGCTCTGGACACTCGTCATGACCGCCGGGGTCGCCGCGCCGGCCATCGCTGTCGGCTCCGGCCGGGCCGCGATCTGGGCGACCTTCCTCCCGGTCACCCTGCGCGCCGCGGCCGCGGTGGCGGGTGCGGTGCTGTCGGCCTTCCTCGTCGTGTCGACGGTGGTCTTCCTGATCGCCCTGGCCACCTCGCTGGACGACGCGGCGACAATGACCTCGACCCTGCACCCCAGCCCGTCCGAGGCGGGTCTCTACGCGCTCCTCAACGCCGGGTTCCTCCCCAACGCGTCGCTCTTCTCCGGGTCGTGGCTGCTGGGACCCGGCTTCGCCGTGGGTGGCGGCACCGTCGTCTCGCCCGGCGCCGTGGTGCTCGGTCCACTGCCGGTCGTCCCGCTGCTGGCGGCGCTGCCCAGCGTCGGCACGCCCGCTGCCTGGGCCGGTGCCCTTATGGCGCTGGCGCCGCTCGTGGCCGCCGTCTCCACGTTCCGGGCGCTGGGTGACCGGCCGCTGACCTGGGACCGGGCCGCCCTGGCCGGGTGCGGCGGCGGCATCGTGGCCGGGATCGGCTTCGCCGTCCTCGCGTCCCTGGCGGGTGGCGCTGCGGGGCCGGGCCGGATGCGACACGTCGGTCCCTTCGTCCCCGAGGTGCTCGTGCACGCGATCACCGCCTGCGGGATCGGGGCCCTGGTCGGAGCGCTCGCGCTGGTGCTGCTCCAGCGCCGATCCACCTAGACTCCCGGCGTGACCCAAGCCCGACAGCCTGCCCGCATCGTTGCCCTCGTGTCGGGATCGGGCACCAACCTGCAGGCCCTGCTCGACGCCTGTGCCGAGTCGTCGTACGGCGCCCGCGTGGTGGCCGTGGGTGCCGACCGCGAGGACATCGAGGGACTGGCGCGGGCCGAGCGGGCGGGCATCCCGACCTTCGTGCGCCGGGTGGGCGACTTCGAGACGCGCGAGGGGTGGGACTCGGCGCTGACGACCGTCGTCGAGCGGTTCGAGCCGGACCTCGTCGTGCTGGCCGGCTTCATGAAGCTCGTGTCCACCGACTTCCTCGATCGCTTCGTCACCCTCAACACGCACCCGGCGCTGTGCCCGTCCTTTCCCGGGATGCACGGCCCACGCGACGCGCTCGACTACGGCGTGAAGGTGAGCGGAGCGACACTCTTCGTCGTCGACGGGGGAGTCGACACCGGGCCGATCGTCGCCCAGACGGCGGTCACGGTGGCCGACGACGATGACGTGGCGTCTCTGCACGAGCGCATCAAGGCCGCCGAACGCGCGATGCTCGTCGACGCCGTCGGGCGCATCGCGCGCGAAGGGATCAGCGTCGTCGGACGCCGGGTGCGCATCGGCGCGGAGTCTCGGTAGGCTGCGGGCACACGACTGGCGCAGGTGGGCAACCACCAGGGAGTGACGCACGAGAGCATCGAACGCCTGGGTGCTCTCCTCCCCACGCATCCGAGGAGTCCCCCG
>DATITJ010000413.1:0-4633 GCA_035467935.1 Ornithinibacter sp. | reverse complement strand
GTCCCCGAGCTGCCGGCCCATCCGTGCCTCCAGACGCTCCAGGTGCTCGTCGACCTCCTCGAACAGCTCGGGGGGCACGGTGCCGGACGCCAGGTATGCCCGGCAGGCGTCCGTCGTGATCGTGAAACCGGGGGGCACGGGAATGCCGAGGCGCGTCATCTCCGCGAGATTCGCGCCCTTGCCGCCGAGCAGGTCCTTCTGGGTCATGCTGCCGGTCTCGAAGTCGTGGACGAGCTGGGCCATCGAAGCCGCCTCCTCAGGTCGTTTACTACGCATCGTAGTACCTTCATATCCTAATACCCCGGGTGGTATGCCGTGGCACGGGGGTCGCGAGGGCCACACGCGCGTGCGCGGGCGGAGCGGTGGACGGTCAAGCGAGGTCGAGGCGGTAGCGGTCGCCCGCCGGGGTGAACCCCATCCGGTGGTAGTAGGGCTCGACCATGCCGGGCGGTGTCAGCACCTCGCGGAAACCCCTGTCGCGGAAGAGGCCCGACCTTCGGAAGACGAACTCGCCGGGGGTGAAGTCGCGGAACCGCGGGGTGACGTAGTCGAGCTCGACCTGGGCGGTGCCCTCACCGGCGTCGCGCACGACGATCACTCCGGCCGTCTCGTCGCCGTGCTGCACGAGGTAGGCCGACCGCGTGCCGGGCGGGCCCGGCGCGTAGGCGGGGAAGAACGTGGCCAGGTCCGCCCGGTGCACGCCCAGGAAGTGCCGGAGGTAGGCGTCGTCCTCGCCGACGGGGAGCACGGCATACGCCTGCTCGTCCCCGCGCTCGCGCAGCATCCGCACGATGAAGACGAGGTTGATCGCCGCGAGCACGACGTTCATGGCGACCATCGGCCACACCCCGACGAGGGCGTTGAAAGCGACGAGGATGACGCAGGCGATGGTGTTGAGCACCCGCAGCCGCAGGATGCGCGCCTGGAGCAGCGAGAAGACGAGCAGCGCCGACCCGAACCAGCCCAGGGCGTCGATCACGCTCATCGTCAGCCCAGGCCGAAGCGCACGGTGACCGTGGCGGTGACCGTCGACTCGCCGGCCTCGACCGGCATCCCGCCGCCGACGTCCATGGCGGCCTCCGCGGCGAAGCGGGGCATCGGCTGCGCACGGTCGTGGCCCTCGGTGACCCGGAGCACGGCGCCGAGCGGACGACCGGCCAGCGCGGCGAACTGCTCCGCCCTGGCGCGGGCGTCCTCGAACGCGGTCGTGCGGGCTCGCTCGAGCAACGGCGCAGGGTCGGCGACCTCCAGCGTCGCGGAGTCGAGCCCGAACGCGTCGCCCGCGGCCCCGGCGAGCGCCCGGACGAGGTCCCCGACCCGGTCGCGGTCGCGCACGAGCAGCCGCAGGCTCTGGTGGGCGCCGTAGCCGACGACGCCGCGGCCCTCACGGTCCCAGCGGGTCGACACACCCATGCCGGTGGTGCGCCTGTCGCGCTCGGCGACCCCGTGGTCGCGCGCGGCCTGGAGGGCGGCGGCGACGCGCTCGGTCGCCGCGGACAGCGCCCCGGCGACGTCGGGCGCCTCGCACTGCACCCGGGCGTCGAGGACGACGACGTCGGGGACGGCGCTCGCGACCCCGCTGCCGGTGACTTCCACGTGGTCCGTCATGCGGGTCACCGTAGCGGCCGGGCCGCACGCAGCGGCAGTCGTTTCGGTCTACCTGCCGGTAGCGGGTTGAATCCTCCGTATGCCGTCCGCGCCCTCGATCGCCAACTCCGTCACCGTCCGCCTCATCCTGCCCGCCCGCGCCACCGCGGTGAGCGAGATGACCGGTGTCATCGAGGCCGCCGGTGGTGTCGTCACCGGGCTGGACGTCACGGCATCCGGGGCGACGAAGATCCGTATCGACCTGACGATGCTCACGCACGACCCCGAGCACGCCGACGCGATCGTCGAGCGGATGCGCGAGGTCGAGGGCGTCGAGATCGGCCGCGTGTCCGACCGCACCTTCCTCCTGCACCTCGGCGGCAAGCTCTCCGTGGAGTCGAAGGTGCCGATCCGCTCCCGCGACGACCTGTCGATGATCTACACGCCGGGGGTCGCGCGCGTGTGCATGGCGATCGCGGAGAACCCCGAGGACGCCCGTCGGCTGACGATCAAGCGCAACACCGTCGCCGTGGTCACCGACGGCACCGCGGTGCTGGGGCTGGGCGACATCGGCCCCCTCGCCGCGCTGCCCGTCATGGAGGGCAAGGCGGCGCTGTTCAAGCGGTTCGCCGACATCGACGCGTTCCCGATCTGCCTCGACACCACGGACACCGAGGAGATCATCCGCACCGTCAAGGCGATCTCCCCGGTGTTCGCCGGCATCAACCTCGAGGACATCTCCGCCCCGCGCTGCTTCGAGATCGAGGCCCGGCTGCGCGAGGAGCTCGACATCCCCGTCTTCCACGACGACCAGCACGGCACGGCGATCGTCGCCCTGGCGGCGCTGCGCAATGCGCTGCGGGTCGTCGGCAAGCAGCTCGAGGACGTCCGGCTCGTCATGAGCGGCGCAGGCGCGGCCGGCACCGCGATCCTCAGGCTGTTCCTCCACGCGGGGGCCGGTCACGTCGTCGTCGCCGACGTCGACGGCGTGATCCACCGCGAGCGCGCCGACGTGCTCTCGGGCGACCACCCCAACCACGCCTGGATCGCCGCCAACACCAACCCCGACGACGTCAGCGGCACCCTCGCCGACGCCATGCGCGGCGCCGACGTGTTCCTCGGCGTCTCCGCACCGAACATCCTCACCGAGGCCGACATCGAGTCGATGGCGCCCGACAGCGTGGTGTTCGCGATGGCCAACCCCGTGCCCGAGATCGACCCCGACATCGCCGCCCGGCACGCCGCGGTCGTCGCCACGGGCCGATCGGACTTCGCGAACCAGATCAACAACGTGCTCGTCTTCCCCGGCGTCTTCCGCGGCCTCATCGACTCGGGCGTCTCGCACGTGAGCATCGACGTGCTGCTCGCAGCCGCGGACGCCCTGGCCGGCGTCGTCCACGACGACGAGCGCAACGCGACCTACATCATCCCGAGCGTCTTCCACCCCGACGTCAGCACCGTCGTCGCCGAGGCGGTCCAGGCGGCCGTCGCCTCCCGTGTCGACGACTGAGCGGGGGGAGGCAGCCGCTCGGAGCGGTCGCGCCGGTCGCGCCGTGCTGCTGGCCTTCCTGGCGGCCGCGGTGCTCGTGCAGGTCGTCGTGCTCTACGCCCCCTCGTCCCCGGCCGAGTCGCCCTTCGCCGGCTCGGACAAGGTCGTCCACGTCCTCGTGTTCCTCGTGCCCGTGGTGTTGGCGCTCTTCGCGGGGGTCCCGCCGCGACTCGCCGTCGGGGTGTTCGCGGCGCACGCGGTGGGCAGCGAGGTCCTGCAGCACGCGCTGCTGCCGGGGCGGTCGGGTGAACCGCTCGACGTCGTCGCCGACCTCGTCGGGGTGGGGCTTGGTGTCCTCCTCTGGCGCCTCGGCCGGCGGGCCGTGGGCCGGCGCGGGGCGGCGGTGGGGGGCGGCTGACGGCCGTGCCGCGGCACGCGGCAGCCGGGCCGCAGCCGGGCCGCCGCCGGGCCGGTGGTGCGCTGTGAGTCGGCGCACACCGCGTCCGGGACGTGCTGGGCCCGGCCGGCGGGTGGTCTGGCGGATGCCGTCGCGCTGGTAGTCTGAACCCTCCACCGAGGTGCTCGGACGCATGGCCGCGTCCGCCGTGGTCGCAGAGTGCGACCCACGCCCAACCCACCCGGTGCGCCGGTGACACCCTCGCGTCGAACCGGCCCCACGGACCACGGAGCGCATCAGCCACCGTGTCCGAGGCCCGTCTTGTTCCGCCGCTTTCGCCATCGGCTCGAAGACGTGTCTGTCCACGTCCGATCGATGACGAAACACAGGTGAACTCACCCATGCCCAACAAGGCATCCGGGCCCAAGAAGGCCCGTTGGACCACTGCCCAGAAGTCCGAGGCCCGCAAGGCCCCCAAGAAGGCCCACCACCGCGGCCAGCCCGACGGTCCGACAAGCGCCCCCAAGCGTTCGGCCCGCTCCGACTCCGGTGAGGGCCACGCCAAGCGCCCCCGATCCGAGCGTTCCCCACGCTGGGATCGCGAGGACCCGCGTCGCCAGGGCGGCCCCAGCCGTTCCTCACGCGACGACTCGCGTGGCTCGCGCCACTCCGCGGGTCCCTCGGACCGCGGCACCAGCAGCACCCGCGGCGAAGACCGCGGCTCCCGTTACTCCGCCGGTCGGTCCGACCGCGGCACCACCTCGAACCGCGATGACCGGAACGACCGACCGAAGCGCTGGGTCTCCGACTCGCGCGAGGAGCGCCACGTGCACCGTCCCCATGACGAGCGACCCCGTCTCGAGCGCGGTGAGCGCCCCGTGCGCGACCGTGCCCCCCGGGTCGCCGACCCCGCCCGCCGTGACCGCCACGAGGGTCGGCACGCCGACCGCCCGGGCGACCGCGGTGGCTACCAGCAACGTGACGACCGTGGCGGCTACCAGGCACGCGACACGCGTGGTTCGGACCGTGGCGGTTACCAGGGCCGCGATGCCGGCACCTCGGACCGTGGCGGCTACCAGAAGCGTGACGACCGTGGCGGCTACCAGGGCCGCGATGCCGGCACCTCGGACCGTGGCGGCTACCAGAAGCGTGACGACCGT
>DATITJ010000412.1:0-1599 GCA_035467935.1 Ornithinibacter sp. | reverse complement strand
CGGCTGCCGCGGTGCGGGCGAACGCGGCGGGCGCGATCAAGGTGACCCGGCGCGGGCCGGACACCGCCCCGACCCGGGCCGAGATCGACGCCTTCCTCACCCCGGCAGGACCCTCGAGAAAACCGGGTGAGCCGGACCGGGGTCACCCAGCGGTCAACGAACGGTAAGGAAATAGTCAGGATGGGCCATAGCCCTGCGCGCCGGAGCAGGGCAGGATCTCTCCCAGTGGGTGACCACACCGAGGCCGACGCGCAGGGGTGCCGACCTCGATCAGGTCCCGTTCGGGACGAGCCATGGCCGAGGTCGGTACGCAGGGGTGCCGACCTCGGCCAGGGCCAGTTCGCAACGGGACGCCCGGTCGGGCTCGCCACCGACCGTGCAGGCTCCTGTGGGGAGGCACCGAATCCTCGACAGCGCCACCAAGTTCGGCGGCGAGTGCACGAGGCGGGGCCGGTGCCCAGAGGCGGTGCGCCGGTCCCGTCTCGGTGCGGCAGGGCCGGTGCCTCAGGCCAGTCGGTCCAGGTCGGCCCGGCAGCGGCGCCCGAACTCGGTGAGCTCGGACAGGGCGGCATCGAGGTCGCGCCGGCGCTGCTCGAGGTCGGCCCGGCGCTCGTCGAGCTGGGCCAGGACGTACTCGAGCTGGCCACGGCGACCGCGGGGCACGTCGTAGAGGTCGATGATCGTGCGGATCTCCTCGAGCGGGAAGCCGAGCCGCTTGCCCCGCAGGATCAGCCCGAGCCGGGTCCGGTCGCGCCGGTGGTAGACCCGCGCGGTGCCGCGCCGCTCGGGGGAGATGAGCCCGAGCTCCTCGTAGTGCCGCACCGTGCGGTGGGTGACCCCGAACTCGTCGGCGACCTGGGCGATCGTCCACGTCTGTTCGCGCTCGGCATCCGTCGTGGGGGTTGGCATACCGGGGAGTATTGCTTTACGTTGACGTCAACGTCAAGAACGTGACCGTATGCCGTGCCCCGGGACCCGGGGCCGGGACCACCTGCGCGAAGGGGCGCCGATGTTCGAGCTCAGCAAGGACCACGAGGACTTCCGGGCGGTCGTCCGCGAGTTCGCGACCGAGGCCGTCGAGCCGCACGTCGCGCAGTGGGACCGTGACCACCACTTCCCGACCGACCTCGTGCCGCGCATGGGCGAGCTGGGGCTGTTCGGTCTCGTCGTGCCCGAGGCGTTCGGCGGCTCGCTGGAGCACGCCGACGGCGGAGCGTTCACGAGCCTGTGCGTCGCGATCGAGGAGCTCGGCCGGGTCGACCAGTCGATCGGCATCACCCTCTCGGCCGGCGTCGGCCTGGGCATCAACCCGATCCTCACCTACGGCACGCAGGCCCAGAAGGAGCGCTTCCTGCCCGACCTCGTCGCCGGCCGTGCGCTGGCGGGTTTCGGCCTCACCGAGCCGGATGCCGGGAGCGACGCGGGTGCCACCCGCACCAAGGCGGTGCTCGACGGCGGGGACTGGGTCGTCGACGGGGCCAAGGCGTTCATCACCAACTCGGGCACCGACATCACCTCGGTCGTCACCGTCACGGCCCGCACCGGCACCAGTGCCGACGGCCGCCCCGAGATCTCGGCGATCATGATCCCCTCCGGCAC
>DATITJ010000411.1:0-3642 GCA_035467935.1 Ornithinibacter sp. | reverse complement strand
GATCTGTGCGCTCGGCACCGACGCCGAGACGATGTACGCGACGCTGTCCGCGCGCGCCCTGCGGCCCGACCTCGTCATCATCAGCCGGGCCCGCACCCTGGACTCCAAGGACAAGCTCGTGCTCGCCGGTGCCACCCGGGCGGTCAACCCGCAGCTCATCGGCGGCCGGCGGATGGCGTCCTTCGCGCTCTACGCCGACGTCGCGGAGTTCCTCGACGAGGT
Source organism: Ornithinibacter sp. (assembly GCA_035467935.1). Classification (GTDB taxonomy): domain Bacteria; phylum Actinomycetota; class Actinomycetes; order Actinomycetales; family Dermatophilaceae; genus Fodinibacter. The sequence continues at coordinate 3,420 of DATITJ010000411.1, read as the reverse complement.
CATGCACGAGGACGACCTCGACTTCCGGATCGAGCAGGTGCGCCTCGGCGACCACAGCCCGCTGGTGGGCCACAGCGTCGGCGAGGTCGACGTCCCGGGGCTGTCCGGGTGCCAGCTGCTCGCGGTCCGCCAGCCGCGCAAGGGCGCCTTCCTGCCGACCCCGTCGCCGGAAACCGAGCTCGAGCCCGGCGCCACCCTCATCGTCTTCGGCTCGCCCGAGCAGGTGGGCACGCTGCGCCTGTCGGCCTCCGGTTGAGGATGATGGCCCCCATGAGCACGAGCGCCGCGCCCGCCGCCGAGATCACCCTGCGACTCCTGGCCGCCCCGACGGACGCCGGCCAGTCCGGCTCGGTCTCCGCCGGTCGCGTCCTCGAGTGGATCGACAAGGCGGGGTATGCCGCGGCAGCCGGCTGGAGCGGGACGTATGCCGTGACGGCATACGTCGGGAACGTCCGGTTCACCCGGCCCGTGGAGGTCGGCGAGCTCGTCGAGGTGACCGCGCGGGTCGTGCACACCGGCCGGACGTCGATGCACATCACCGTCGACGTCGCCTCGGGGCAGCCGCGCACGCGGGAGCTCGCGCCCGCGACCCGCTGCCTGATGATCTTCGTGGCGGTCGACGAGGAGGGCCGGTCGACCCCGGTGCGCGAGCTCGTGCCGGCGACGCTGGGGGAGGAGCTGCAGCAGCGGTGGGCCGTGCGCCGGGGCGAGCTGCGCACCGAGGTGGAGGCCGCCATGGAGGGGCAGGTCTACACCGAGGCCGGCACGGCGCCGCGCGTGACCATGCGCTTCCTCGCCGCGCCGACCGACGTCAACTGGGGCGGCAAGGTGCACGGCGGGATCGTCATGCGGTGGATCGACGACGCCGCGCACGTGCTCGCGACGCAGTGGACCGGGAACCCGCAGAACGTGGCGATCTTCACCGGCGGCGTGCGCTTCTACCGGCCGCTGCGGATCGGCCACGTCGTCGAGGTCGAGGCGCGCCTGCTGCACACGGGCCGCACGTCGATGCACGTCGGCGTGCACGTGCGGTCGGGTGACCCCGCGGCCGGGCCCGACGGCATGGAGCTGACGACGTTCTGCCGCACCGTGTTCGTCGCCATCGACGAGGAGCGGCGCGCGGTGCCGTGCCCCACCTGGGAGCCGGCCAACGACGAGGACCGGGCGCTCGACGCGCACGCGGTCGAGCTCGTGCGCATCCGCGACCGCTTCGGCGACTGACCCGTCGAGCCGCGGGCAGGTGCCCCGGGTGCGCGCTGCTCAGGCGTGGAGCGCGCCGACCACCTCGCGGAACGTCGCCGTGTGCCGGTCGACGTCCGCCCGGGTCGTCTCGGGGCACATGAGCGCCATGTTGTGGAACGGCGTCATGAGGATGCCGCGGTTGCACATCGCGAGGTGCATGTAGGCGTCGATGTCGTCGTCGTGCGCCGCGGCCGACTCCTCGCCGGTTCGCGGCGCGGGCCGGGTGAAGCGGTACTCCGAACGGGCGCCGAGCTGGCTCACCGACCACGGCACGTCGAGCTCGTCGAGCGTGGCCTGCACACCCTGCGTGAAGGCCGTCGCCAGCTCGACCATGTGCGCGAACGCCTGCTCGGTGAGCACCTCGCCGAGGGTGGCGCGCATCGCGGCCGTCGACAGCGCGTTGCCCGCGAGCGTGCCGCCGACCCCGCCGACGTCGATGATGTCGGCGTCACCGGCATCCGTGTGGGCGGTGATGGATGCCGCGACCTCGGTCGTGATGCCGTAGGCCCCCGAGGGGATGCCGCCGCCGATCGACTTGCCGACCACGACGATGTCGGGCTCCAGGCCCCACGCCGTCGTCGCGCCGCCCCATCCGGCCGAGAAGGTGTGCGTCTCGTCGATCATGAGCAGGGCGCCGTGCCGGGTCGCGAGCTCGCGCAGCCCCTCCAGGAAGCCGGGCTCGGGCAGGACTATGCCGATGTTGGTCAGGGCCGGCTCGGTGAGGATCGCCGCGACGTCGCCGTGCGCGAGCTCGCGCTCCACCGAGGCCAGGTCGTTCCACGTCGCGGCCCGGGTCGTGAGGTCGAGCGGCACCGGGGGAGCGACGTTGCCGGGCCGCGACCGGGCCTTGCCGTCCGGGCCCGGGAGCGCGAACGTCTCGTCGACCGACCCGTGGTAGCAGTAGGCGAAGACGAGGATCTTGGGCTTCCCGGTCGCGAGCCGGGCCAGGCGCACGGCCCAGCGGTTCGCGTCGGTGGCGGACAGCGTGAAGCTCCAGAGCGGCATCCCGAACCGGCGGCTCAGCTCGGCGCCGACCCACTGGGCGTCGGCGCTCGGGAGCATCGTCGTGATGCCGCCCCGGTCGCCCATCCGCCGGGCGACGGCCTCGACGGTGGCGCGGGGGGAGTGGCCGGCCATCGCACCGGTGTCGCCGAGCGCGAAGTCGACGTAGGTGTGGCCGTCGACGTCGGTGATGCGGTTGCCCCGGGCGTGGTCCAGGTAGAGCGGGAAGCCGCCGGTCCACTTGTTCATCCACGTCATCGGCACCTTGCCGAAGAGGTTGGTGCCCTCCTCGAACAGCGCCCGGCTGCGCGGGTGGCGCTCGGTGTAGGTCGTCTGCTCGGCGGCGATGAGCTCGGTGAGGCGGGCGCGGTCGATGGCGGGCATGGACGCACGATATCGGTGCGGATTGGGTGGGGGAGCGGCCCGCTCCTAGGCTGGTGCGTCATGGCCCGCCAGCGCACCCCCGAGGGACCCCCGCCCGCCCCGGCGGTGCAGAAGCTCCGCATCCGCTACGCCAAGCGGGGCCGGCTGCGCTTCTCCTCGAGCCGCGACTTCTCCCGGGCCCTGGAGCGTGCACTGCGCCGCGCCGACGTGCCGATGGCCCTCTCCGCCGGCTTCCACCCGCACCCGCTCATCTCCTACGCCAACGCCGCTCCCACGGGCACCGCCAGCGAGGCGGAGTACTTCGAGATCCGGGTGACCGAGCGGGTGGACACCGCCGCCCTGCGCGCCGCCCTCGACGAGGCACTGCCCGAGGGGCTCGACGTCATCGAGGTCGTCCAGGCCGGCCCGGGTGCGCTCGCCGACCGGCTCGAGGGCAGCGAGTGGCACCTCATCGTGCGGGGCGCGGAGCCGAGCGCGGTCGAGGAGGCGGTCACGGCATACCTCGCCTGCGACGTCGCGGAGACGACCCGCACGTTCAAGACGGGACCGCGCACGTTCGACACGCGCGGTGCCGTGCTCGCGATGGCCGTGACCGGGGTCGACGAGGAGGGATGTGCGATACTGCGGTTGGTCGTACGGCACACCACACCGTCCGTACGCCCCGACGACATCCTGACCGCACTGCGCGCAGTGAACGGGTTCTCGCCACCGGTCCCACCCCTGGTGACCCGGCTGGCTCAAGGGCCTCTGCTCGACGCATCTGCTGGGGTGGCCGACCCGCTGGCCGCCGAC
>DATITJ010000410.1:0-2191 GCA_035467935.1 Ornithinibacter sp. | reverse complement strand
TGACCTCGCGGCGCTCGTAGAACCGGGTGCCGCCGACGACCTTGTAGGGCAGGCCGACCCGCACGAACACCTCCTCCAGCGCTCGTGACTGGGCGTTGGTGCGGTAGAACACCGCGACGTCGCCGGGGCGCACGCCGTGCTCGTCGCCCAGCCGGTCGATCGAGCGGGCGACGAAGGACGCCTCGTCGTGCTCGTTGTCGCCGACGTAGCCGACGATCCGGGCGCCGTCCCCGGTGTCGCTCCAGAGGTTCTTCTTGCGCCGGCTCTCGTTGCGGGCGATGACGGAGTTCGCGGCGTGCAGGATCGTCTGCGTGGAGCGGTAGTTCTGCTCGAGCATGATCGTGCGGGCCTGGGGGTAGTCCTCCTCGAACTCCTCGATGTTGCGGATCGTCGCGCCGCGGAAGGCGTAGATCGACTGGTCGGCGTCGCCGACGACGACGAGCTCGCTCGGTGCCACCCCGTGTTCGGTGCGGGCCACCTCGGACCCCACGAGCTCGCGGACCAGCTGGTACTGGGCGTGGTTGGTGTCCTGGTACTCGTCGACCATGACGTGCCGGAACCGGCGGCGGTAGTGCTCGGCGACGTCGGGGAAGGCCTGGAGCATGTGGACCGTGGTCATGATGAGGTCGTCGAAGTCCATGGCGTTGGCCTGGCGCAACCGCCGCTGGTATGCCGTGTAGGCCTCGGCGAGCACCTGCTCCTGGTGCGGGCTCGCCTCGGTGACGCGACCGGCATACGTCTCCTCGTCGACGAGCTCGTTCTTGAGGTTGGAGACCTGGTGGCTGAAGGACCGGGGGCTGTAGCGCTTGGGGTCGAGGTCCATGTCGCGCAGGACCATCGACATCAGGCGCTGCGAGTCGGCCGCGTCGTAGATCGAGAACGACGAGCGCAGCCCGACCTTGTCGGCCTCGCGGCGCAGGATGCGCACGCACGCGCTGTGGAAGGTCATGACCCACATGGCCCTGGCGCGCGGGCCGACGAGCGCCGAGACGCGCTCGCGCATCTCGGCGGCGGCCTTGTTGGTGAACGTGATGGCCAGCACCTGACCGGGCTGGACGCCGCGGGCGGCCAGGAGGTGGGCGATCCGCTGGGTGAGGACCCGGGTCTTGCCCGAGCCGGCGCCGGCGACGATGAGCAGCGGCGCGCCCTCGTGGAGCACGGCCTCGCGCTGTCGGGGGTTGAGCCCGGCGAGGAGCTCCTCGGGGTCGGTCGTGGGGCGGGCGCCGGGGCCACCGTCGGGACCCCGTCCGGCCGCGGCCGCCTCGGCCCACGTGGGCACCCCGGCGGCGTTGACCAGGGCCGCGTGGGCGCTGTCGTGGGTGGCGGGGTCGACGTGCGGCTCGGGCCGCGCGCCGCCGAAGTCGAGGCCGTCGAAGAGGGTGCTCATGTCGGGGTCAACCCTACGTCCCGACGCCGACCCTTCCCGCCCGGCACGGCATACCGTGGTGGCCATGGCCTCGCGCACGGGTGAGTTCGGGGAGCCGGTCGTCCTCGACGTCGGCGGGTTCGACGTGCGCGTCTCCAGCCCGGAGCGGGTCTACTTCGCGGCCCGCGGCGAGACCAAGCTCGACCTCGTCGGCTACTACCTCTCGGTCGGGGACGGCATCGTCAACGCCCTGCGCGAGCGCCCGTGCATGCTGCACCGCTTCCCCGACGGGGTCAGCGGGCAGAAGGTGCACCAGAAGCGCCTGCCGCGCGGGGCGCCGCCCTGGGTCGAGACGGTGCGGCTGCACTTCCCCCGCTACGGCCTGCACGCCGACGAGCTGTGCGTCACCCGGCTGGCCGACGTCGCGTGGGCCGTGCAGATGAGCACCGTGGAGTTCCACCCCTGGAACAGCCGACGGGCCGACACCGAGAAGCCCGACGAGTGGCGCATCGACCTCGACCCGATGCCGCAGGCGCCGTTCTCGCGCGTGCGGCGGGCCGCGCAGGTCTCGCACGAGGTGCTCGACGAGCTCGGTGCCGTCGGCTGGCCGAAGACGAGTGGTGGCAACGGCCTGCACGTCTACGTGCGGATCCGGCCCGACCACGGGTTCGCCGAGGTGCGCCGGGCCGCCCTCGCCTTCGCGCGCGAGGTCGAGCGCCGCATCCCCGACGACGTCACGACGACCTGGTGGCGCAAGGACCGCGACCCCGAGGCCGTGTTCGTCGACTACAACCAGAACGCCCGGGACCACACCATCGCGGCGGC
>DATITJ010000409.1:0-5635 GCA_035467935.1 Ornithinibacter sp. | reverse complement strand
GGCCGCTGACTCGTCGCGACCCGTTGCTGGATCTTCGGGGCCCAGACCGAACCCAGAAAGGGTCGTGAGGCCCGGGCCGGCAACGTGGTGTGGCTGGGCGCGGCTGCGAAGCCGCGCAGCTGGGTCGGTGGCCTCGGGGGTCGCGCTGGCACTGGCCGCGGTGGGGGGTGCAACCGCGACGAACCCACCAGAGGACCCGCCGGTGGCCGCGGCACCGTCCTCGCAGTCTCCAGCGCCCTCGACGCAGGCACCCGCAGCATCCTCGCCGGGGCCCTCACCGTCACCCACCATGGCCGACACAGGGGCGTCGCCGTCAGCGACACCAACACCAACCCCGACCCCGTCAGCCAGCAGGGCCCCCGTGGCTCCGGCAACAGCAGCCAAGGGCACCGCTCTGGCCGTTGTCGCCGAGCTCGCGGTGAAGGGACGCGCGCCGAAGACCGGGTACGCCCGAGACCAGTTCGGCCAGGCCTGGTTCGACACCGACCGCAACGGCTGCGACACCCGTAACGACATGCTGCGCCGGGACCTGGTGGACAGGGACATGAAGAACTGGTGCAAGGTCCTGGCCGGCACACGCAGCCCGGACCCCTACACCGGCAGCAAGGTCCGCTTCGTCATCGGCGGTGGCAGTGAGATCGACATCGACCATGTCGTCGCCCTCAGCGACGCCTGGCAGAAGGGCGCCGCCGGGTGGAAGGCCGGGAAGCGTCTGGCGTTCGCAAACGACCCGTTGAACCTGCTCGCCGTCGACGCCGGTGCCAACCGCTCCAAGGGCGAAGGGGATGTCGCCACCTGGCTGCCGCCCAACCGGTCGTACCGGTGTGCGTACGTGGCCAGGGTTGTCTCGGTCAAGCTCAAGTACCAGGTGTGGGTCACCTCTGCTGAGCGGGACGCCATGGTCCGGGTCCTGTCCGGCTGTGCGACCACGGCCCTCCCCGCACCCGGGTCCGCGCGAACCACCGCCACCTTGCGCCGGGCCACGCCCGAACCAGCCCTCCCGCCGGCCCCCGAGCTCAAGGCGCCGTCACAGGTCGACTACCACAACTGCGACGCCGTACGAGCCGCCAGCGCTGACCCCATCCGGGTGGGGCAGCCCGGGGACGGGCGGCACCTGGACCGCGATGGTGACGGGGTGGGGTGCGAGCGCTGACGCACGAGCCGACCTGTTGCCGCCTCTTGCCGTGGAGCCGATGACGGGAATCGAACCCGCGTGTCCAGCTTGGGAAGCTGGCGCTCTACCATTGAGCTACATCGGCGTGCCGGGTCGCAGATCGCTCCAGCGGACCTCCCCGGCGCCGGGAAGTCTAACCCAACCCGCGGTGGCCCGAGAGGGCGCCTCCCCCACTGCGGCCACCCCGCGGGTACCCTGACGCCGTGCTCCTCTCCGACCGCGACATCAGGGCCGAGATCGAGGCCGGACGGGTCCGCCTCGACCCGTGGGACCCCGACATGATCCAGCCGAGCAGCGTCGACGTGCGGCTCGACAAGTTCTTCCGGCTGTTCGACAACCACAAGTACCCCGTCATCGACCCCTCCCAGGACCAGGCCGACCTCACCCGCCTCGTCGAGGTCGACCACGCCGAGGGGTTCGTGCTCCACCCGGGCGAGTTCGTGCTGGGCAGCACCCTCGAGACCGTCTCCCTCCCCGACGACCTCGCGGCACGGGTCGAGGGCAAGTCGAGCCTGGGCCGGCTCGGCCTGCTCACCCACGCGACGGCCGGCTTCGTCGACCCCGGCTTCACCGGCCACGTCACCCTCGAGCTCTCCAACGTCGCGACCCTGCCGATCATGCTGTGGCCCGGCATGAAGATCGGGCAGCTCGCCTTCTTCCGGCTGTCCTCCCCCGCCGAGAACCCCTACGGCTCGCAGGGCCACGGCTCCCACTACCAAGGTCAACGCGGGCCGACGGCGAGCCGCAGCTTCCAGAACTTCCACCGCGCGGACGTCTGAGCACGACGATGCCGGGGCCGAGGGCAGCGACGGCAGCCGGCGCGGCATACGTCGAGGTGCCCGTGAGCGCCGCCGGCGGCGCCACGGCGTCGCGACCGGCCCACCTGCTCGTCGACGCAGGACTCGCAGCCTGCGTGCAGGTGCTTGCCGGGGCGGTCGTCGCCGTCGACCCCCGGTATGCCGCCCGGGTCAGCGCGGCCGTCGGCCCACGTCGAGATGCGGTACGCCCTCCGAGCCGCGAGGATCAGCCATGACACGCGATTCCAGCACCAGCGGCCCGTGGTCGTCCAAGGGGCGCCACGCGACGCGACGGAGGACATGAGCGACCTGGCGACGAGCGTTCTCGACTCCGAGGGTGGGGCGGGGGCCGAGCTGCGCGGGCACGTGCCGGACGACCCCAGCGGCGTGGTCCTCATCCTGCACGGAGGCGCGGAGCACGGTCGGATGCCGGTCGCGTGGTGGCGCCTCCCGGTCCTGCGGATGGTGCCCTTCGCGTCGACGATCACCCGCCGTGCCGGGGACGACCTGGCGGTGCTGCGCCTGAAGAACCGCGTGCGGGGCTGGAACGGCAGCCGTCAGGACCCCGTGCACGACGCCCGGTGGGCGCTCGACCGCATCCGTCGCACCCTGCCCGGGCGGCCGGTCGTCGTCGTCGGCCACTCCATGGGCGGGCGCGTGGCCCTACACCTCGGGAGCGAGCCGGACGTCGCCGGGGTGGTCGCCCTCGCGCCGTGGATCGAGAGTGACGCGCGACAGCCCCGTCCTGGGACACCGGTGCTGCTCGTGCATGGCACTCGTGACCGGATCACCGACCCTCGTCGCACCAACATCCTCGCGAAACGGTTCTCCGACAACGGTGTCGACGTGCGACACGTGCGGGTCGAGGGCGGAGCCCACGCGATGCTGCGCGACGCCGCGGTGTGGCACGACACGGTCTGCGACTTCGTCACGACCGTGCTGCCCGGCCCAGGCCGAACCAGCTGACCACGCCGCCCAGGGCGAGCAGCGCGGCGCACCACGTCATCGCCCCCCGGTAGCCGGCGGTCATCGCCTGCGGGTCGAGGTAGTCGTCGCCGGTGAGCCCGACGAGTGCGGGCAGGGCCGCCACCGCCAGGAGCGAGCCCGCGCGGGCCACGGCGTTGTTCACGCCGCTGGCCGCACCGGAGTAGCGACCCGGCGCCGCGGCCAACACGGCCGCCGTGAGGGGCGACACGAGCAGGGCCAGCCCGAGCGAGAACACCACCATGCCCGGCAGCACCCGCGCCCAGGTCGCCTCCTCGGCGACGAGCAGCAGCAGCAGGGCTCCGGCCGCGCACACGAACGGTCCGACGGTCATGGGGATGCGCGGCCCGATCCGGGCCGAGAGTGCGGCGGCGCGCGTGGAGAGCAGCAGCAGCGACACGGTGATCGGGAGCCCGCTCAGCCCCGCCTCCAGCGCCCCCCACCCGGCGGCCTGCAGCTGGAGCACGGTGAAGAGGGACACCAGCGCGAGGGCGCCGTAGACGAGGACGGTCATCCCGTTCGCCGCCGAGAACACGCGGGAGGCGAACAGCGACAACGGCATGAGCGGGGATGCCGTGCGCCGTTCGACGACGAGGAACCCGACCGCCGCGGCGGCGGCGACGGCCCAGGCGAGGGCGACGACGGTCGGCGTCGCCTCGGTCGCGGCGGTGAGGGCGTAGGTCGCCCCGCCCAGGGCCAGCACCGTGAGCGCCGCGCCGAGGACGTCGAAGCGGCCGGTGGCCTGCGTGTCGCGGCTCTCCGGGGCGTGCCGTCCGGTCAGCACCAGCACGACCAGGCAGAGCGGCACGTTGATGGCGAAGATCCACCGCCAGCTCGCGTGATCGACGACCCACCCGCCGAGGACCGGCCCGAGGGCCGCGGCCACGCCCGACAGCCCGGCCCACGTGCCGATCGCCGGGGCCCGGTCCTCGAGCCGGAAGGACGCCTGGATCAGGGCCAGCGCACCCGGCGTGAGCAGGGCCGCCCCGACACCCTGGAGCACCCGCAGCGCGATGAGCTGGGTGGGGGTCTGCGCCAGCGCGCACAGCCCCGACGCCACCATGAACCACGCGACGCCGACGCGGTAGACGCGCCGGCGGCCCGAGCGGTCGCCGAGCGCCCCACCGACGAGGACAAGGGAGGCCAGGGCCAGCAGGTAGCCGTTGACGAACCACTGCAGCTGGGCCAGCGACGCGTCGAGGTCGCGGCCCATGGTGCGCAGGGCGACGTTGACGACGGAGCCGTCGAGGATCGCCACCCCCGATCCGAGGGTGAGTCCGGCGAGCACCATCCGGCCGCGGGAGGAGTCACGGGTCAGCAGGGCCGGTGCCTCGGCGCTCACGCGGGCACCAGCCGGGATCCGGGGCGGGTCACGGCGAACCCGTGGACGGTCGGCGCGCGCACACCGTATGGGTACCACGCGGTGTGCTCCGTGGAGGCCGAAGCACAGTGTCGTTCGGGCGGGCCCGGGGCGTGGGGCGGTGCCGGCGTGGGCCCCCTCCGCTAGGTTTGGTGGCCACGCCGCCGACCTCCTGAGAGGCCACGCATGATCCGGTTCGATGCCGTGACCAAGCAGTACCCGGACGGGACCGTCGCGGTCGACGACCTGTCGCTCACGGCGCCCACCGGCAAGATCACGGTCCTCGTCGGCCCCTCGGGCTGCGGCAAGACGACGAGCCTGCGCATGGTCAACCGCATGATCGAGCCGACGCGAGGCACGATCACCCTCGACGGCCAGGACACCGGCCGCATGGACGAGGCCGGGCTGCGCCGCGGCATGGGCTACGTCATCCAGCACGCCGGGCTCTTCCCGCACCGCACCGTGATCGACAACATCGGCACCGTCCCGAGACTGCTGGGCTGGGACAGGAAGCGGACGAGGGAGCGCTCGCACGAGCTGCTCGAACGGGTGGGCCTCGCCCCCGAGCTCGGCGGCCGCTATCCGTCTCAGCTCTCGGGCGGGCAGCAGCAGCGCGTCGGGGTGGCCCGAGCCCTCGCGGCCGACCCGCCGGTCATGCTGATGGACGAGCCGTTCTCTGCGGTCGACCCGGTCGTCCGCGAGCAGCTGCAGGACGAGTTCCTGCGGCTGCAGGGCGAGCTGGGCAAGACCATCGTCTTCGTGACGCACGACATCGACGAGGCGATCAAGCTCGGCGACCAGGTCGCCGTGCTCCGCGTCGGCGGGCAGCTCGCCCAGGTGGCGGAGCCGGCATACCTCCTCGCCCACCCGGCCGACGACTTCGTCGCCGACTTCGTGGGCCGCGACCGCGGGTACCGCGCACTGCAGTTCCAGGACGCACCGCGGCTGCCCTTGCGCTCGGAGCCGACCGTCGTGATCGGTGAGACGCCGCAGCGGCGGGAGGCCGCGTGGCTGCTCGTCGTCGACGACGACCGTCGTCCGCTCGGGTGGGTCGAGCCCGCCCGCATCGGTGACCGCCCCGTCACCGAGGCAGATCTGCACCGCGGTGGCACCGTCGCGCGCGAGCACGGTTCCCTGCGAGGGGCGCTCGACTCAGCGCTGTCGGCGCCGAGCCGCCGTGGAGTCGTGGTCGACGACAGCGGCGAGCTGTGCGGCACGGTGCTCGCGCACGAGGTGCTCACCGCCATCGAGGAGACCGAGCGTCCCGAACGGGACGAGGCCGACCCGGTGCACGGTGGGGCCTCGTCGGTCGGGTCGGTC
>DATITJ010000408.1:0-3711 GCA_035467935.1 Ornithinibacter sp. | reverse complement strand
ACGTGCCGGTCGAGCTGCACGGGGTGGGGGAGCGGCTCGAGGTCCTCGATGCCGGACTCCTCGCGGGCCTCGCGCCGGGCGGCCGCCCACAGCGAGGTGTCACCGGGCTCGAGGTGCCCCCCGAACTGGAACCACTCTCCGGCCCGCCTGTGCAGCGTGAGCAGCACGCGCTCGCCGCTCGGGTCGAGCACGAGGCACGACGCGGTGAGGTGGGCGGGCGGCCCGGCCCTGGCCACGGCGTCGGGGTGCTTCACGAGGTGCTCGAGACAGGCCGTGCACAGCCGCGACTGGGTTGCGCCCGGCGGGGTCCAGTCCCGAAGCACCCGCAGCGCATCGGCGTGGAGGTGGGCGTATGCCGTCGCGACGGCGGGGTCGGCCACGTGCACCTCGGCCGGTCCCACGGGCCTGCCGGGGAGGGCATCCCTCACGCGGGGTCCTCGCCGCGCAGGATGCGGTCGAGCTCGGCGTCCATCGCGTCGGTCTCGGGGCGGGCCGAGCTCTCGACGTAGCCCAGGGGGTCGTCGAGGTCGGCGGTGCCGGGAGCGAGGTCGGGGTGGCGCCAGGCGGCGTCCCGGGCCGCTGCGCCGCCGACGTCCTCGAGGGCCGCGAAGAGGTTCGCGGCGTCGCGCAGGCGGCGAGGGCGCAGCTCGAGGCCGACGAGGGCGCCGAACGCCTTCTCGGCCGGACCCCCGGTGGCCCGACGACGGCGCACCGCCTCGCCGAGGGCGTCGGACTGGGGCAGGTGGTCACGCGTGGCGCGATCGGTGACGACGTCGACCCACCCCTCGACGAGCGCGAGGAGGGTCTCGAGCCGGGACAGCGCGGCCTGCTGCGCGGGGGAGTGCTGCGGCGCGAACATCCGACCCTGCAGGGCCCTCTGCACGGCCTCGGGGTCAGCGGGGTCGATGGACCGCACGGCCTCCTCGATCGCCCCGGTGTCGATGCTGATGTCGGCGGCGTAGTCGCGCACCGCGGCGAGCAGGGCCGGGGCGAGCCAGGGCACCGCGCCGAACAGCCGCACCCGGGCGATCTCGCGCACGGCGAGGTAGAGCCGCGCCTGCGGCTCGTCGACCTCGAGGCCCTCGGCGAACGCGCGCAGGGCGGCCGGCATCAGGGCCACCGTGGGGGCGGGTACGAGCGGGAGCGAGACCTCGCACCCGCTCAGCACCTCGCCGGCGAGGGTGCCGGTGCCCTGCCCGAGCTGCATGGAGAACATCGAGCCGTGCATCCTGCGCAGCATCGGCGCGGCCTGGTCGAGCATCCCCGGGGGCAGGCCGGCCTCGCCGAGGTCGCCCAGCTGCGAGCCCAGGGCGGTGCTCACGGCATCCGTGACGCCGGCCGCGACCGGCTCGGTGAGGTCTGTCCAGACCGGCATCGTCGCCTCGACCCACTCGGCCCGGCTCCACGCGACTCCGCGCAGGCCAGCGGTCGTGAGGTCGGTGACGCCGTCGAGCCAGAGCCCGGCCACCTGCACGGCCTCCGCCGCGGCCCGCCCGTCGGCGGCGCTCGCGAGGGTGTCGCCGTCGGCGGCCACGGTCTTGCGGGCGATGTCGGTCGCGAGCTCGGCGTTGACCGCGGTGGGACCCTCCGGCGCCGCGAACATCGCCTGCACCTGACCCATCACCATGGCGAGCACCTGTGGGTCGACCTTGTCCAGGCCCATGCCCTGCATCATCTGCACGACCTGCGGGTCGAGCTGGCCGCCGCCCAGCTCGCGCAGGAGCCGTTCGATCTCCGGGGGCAGCCCGGTCTGGTCGTCGTCGTCACGGGGGTCGGCCACCGCGGGCTCCTCGTCTGGGGGGTGAGAGGATGTCGTCTCGTTACAGCCAACCACGATCGCGCCCGGAGAGTTCCGCCGGTCCGCCTTCCGAGGAGCCCCATGCCGACCGATCCCGACGCGGTCGCGCTCGTCGCGTTGCGCGACGCGGCGCTGTCCGTCGACGAGGTGCTCGACGCCGTCCGTCACCCCGCGTGCGGTGGCGTCGCCCTGTTCGTCGGCGTCGTGCGCGACCACGACCACGGCAGCCCCGTCACGGCGCTGGACTACGAGGCCCACCCGAGCGCGCTCGACACGATGCGCGACGTGTGCGAGGCGGTGGCCGGCCGCACCGAGGCCGTGCGCGTCGCCGCGGTCCACCGCACGGGGGCCCTCCACGTCGGTGACCTCGCGGTCGTCGTCGCCGCGGCCGCCCCGCACCGCGGCCAGGCGTTCGACGCCGCGCGCGACGTCATCGACACGCTCAAGGCGCAGACGCCGATCTGGAAGCACCAGCGCCTGGGCGACGGCTCCACCGAGTGGGTGGGGCTGCCGTGACGACGCCGTCGCACGAGGTGGTCGGCGACGGGCCGCCCGGCCCCGCCGGGGCGGGCGGTCCCGACGACCCGACCCGCGTCCCCGACGGTGGCCCGCGGCGGGGTGCCGGTCGCCCCGGTGCGGTGCCGGCCGTGCTCCTCGCGGCGACGTTCGTCGCGATCGCCGTCGCCGCCGCGCTGACCTTCGTCGGCCTCCCCTACGTCGTCATGTCCCCGGGCCCGGCCACCAACATCCTCGGCGAGGTCGACGGCAAGGCGGTGCTGTCGGTGTCGGGCGCCAGCACCTACCCGACCGCCGGCACCCTCGACTTCACGACCGTCAGCGTCGAGGGCGGGCCCGGCGTCAAGGTCAGCGTCTACGACCTCGGGCGCGCGTGGCTCTCCGAGGCGCAGGAGGTCCTGCCCGAGGAGCAGGTCTTCCCGCCCGACGCCGACGAGGAGCAGGTGGAGGAAGAGGGTGCGGCCGAGATGGCCGGCTCCCAGAGCGTCGCCACCGCCACCGCCCTGCGTGCCCTGGGGCGCGACGTCCCGGAGATGGTCGTCATCGCCGCGGTCCCGGACGGCAGCCCCTCCGAGGGCGTCTTCGAGCCCGAGGACGTGCTGGTGTCGGTCGACGGTGTGCCCGCGACGTCCGCCGACGCCGTGCGCGGCGCGGTGCAGGAGCGCGGCCCCGGCGAGACGATCCCGGTGGTCGTCCGGCGCGACGGGGCCGAGCGCACGGTCACGGCCCGCACCGCCGAGGCCGACGGGCGCACCGTCATCGGGGTGTCCCTGCGGCTCGACTACGACCTGCCCGTCGACGTCACGATCAACACCGGCAGCGTGGGTGGCCCCTCGGCCGGGCTGATGTTCAGCCTCGCGATCTACGACGTGCTGACGCCCGGCGAGCTCAACGGCGGCAAGGACGTCGCGGGCACCGGCACCATGCAGGACGACGGCAGCGTCGGCTCGATCGGCGGCATCCGCCAGAAGGTCGTCGGGGCCAGGCAGGCCGGGGCCGAGTTCTTCCTCGCGCCCGCCGGGAACTGCGCGGAGCTCGAGGGCGCCGTGCCCGACGGTCTCGAGGTCTTCCGGGTGGCGACCTTCGACGACGGACTGGCATCGGTCGAGGCGATCGCGTCCGGTGACACCGCTGCCCTGACCACCTGCGGCTGACCACGCCTGCGGATCCCGGCATCCGCCGGCCCGACGGCCACCACGGCGGATGCCGGGGCGCGTCAATCCTCGAACGTCGCCCGCAGCGCGTGGACGAGGCCGGGGGCGATGTCGTCGCCGAGGGCCACGCGGTCGTCGCTGTCGTGGTCGCGCTGGCGCAGCAGGCAGCGGGCGGACCCGTCGCGGGTCACGGCGACGAGCAGGCGCACGTCGGCGCGGTCCGGGTGGTCGGCCACGGCCTGC
>DATITJ010000407.1:0-3184 GCA_035467935.1 Ornithinibacter sp. | reverse complement strand
GTCGTCCAGCCGAAGCGAGTTGCCCTGGCGACCGTCGATCTCGGCGACGTTGAAGTGGCTGCGCCAGTCATCCCCCCACTCCGGACGGTACGAGCGCTTGACGACGTAGACGAGCTCCTTGACGTACGGCGGGATCCGCGTCAGCCAGGCGTTGTAGTCGGCGTGGTACTCCGACAAGGACGGGGTGAGCAGCTTGATCACCGAGCCGATGGAACGCTCCTCGGAGAGGATCGACCGGAGGTCCGTGCCGTGGCGTGCCGGGTCGAGGAAGCGTCGGGAGAAGTCGCGGTCGAGGATCGCGGTGACACCATCCATGTCGGTGTCGAGATCCGCGACGAACGCGGACCCGAAGATGAACGCATCGGTGATGGCCTTGGAGATCTCCGACTTGCCGCCGCCGGACACGGTCGCCGGCTTGTGGCACGACGTCGCCGTGGGGACGGTGCCGACAAGGCTCCAGGACGTGAGGTCGTGGGGCTGCTGGGCGATGCTGACGCGGTAGCCGTCCGGGCTGAGGTACGTCTTGTCGGCACGCAGCGGAATCGACCGTCGGTCGCCGTCATCGTCGCCCCCGGCCCAGGAGACCGTCATGGTGCGCAGCGAGTAGGACGGGTTGGCAGGCACCAGCACGATGTGCGGCTGCTCGCGGTCGAAGGCCTGCCCTTCCGGCTGGGGAGCGAACCGCTCCGGGTCGCGGGCGAGGACCTCGGCGAGCGTGTGGTCGCCACTGGAGGAGGTCACCTCGTACTCCTGGCCGAGGTTGTAGCTCGCGAACACGAGCGCACCCCCCGAGTGCTCCTCCTCGGCGTTGCCGAACAGGTTCGCGGAGTAGGAGATCTGGGTCTTGACCTCCTTCTTGCAGTAGCCGAAGTAGGTGTCGGCGATGACCGTGACGATCACTCCGCGCGCGTCGCGGGCACAGATCTTGAACGCTCGGCCACCGTTGTAGGGCTCGTCCTCCTGCTCCCAGCACATCCCGTCGCGCTGCTGCCGGTCGGTGGCCTCGCTGACGTGGGGAAGCCCCAGCGCCAACTTGCTGAGCCGGGTCAGGTGCGGGGCGAGGATGACGCACCCGGTATGGCCGGTCCAGGTCTCCGGGGCCAGGGACGCGTCGTTCTCGGGAAGGTAGGGGTCGCCGCCGTTGCCGAAGATGCCCTCCACGAAGTCGAGGTTCGCGACGGTGCCGCCGGGCACTATGAAGCGGGTCTCCATCCGCTTCTCGCGCACCAAGCCGGGCACCTCCGGTGACACCAGCGGGCGAAGATGCAGGGAGACGAAGCACGCGGCCGGGTGCGGCTGGTTGGCCGTGTACGGCAGCACCATGTCGTCCTCCGGCGGCTCGAACGCGTGCGCCAGAAGGCGGGCGAACACCGGCTTGGGCACCGAGATCTTGTCGTCGGGGATGGGGAGCCCGCCCTCGGCGATGTGGAAGACCCCCGCCGTGGTGCGGCGGTCGTTGGCGGGGTTGTGCAGCACGCCGTTGACGAGGCGATAGCTGCTGAGCAGGGGAGAGGTGAAGCTGTCGCCGTCGAACGGCAACGACAGCTCACGGGCCAGGCCCGCCTCGTCCAGCACCAGGGTGCGGCGCGGCAGCCGTGGGTGCTCACCGGTGTCGGCCAGGTAGTCGTCGAGGAAGGCCTGGATCCGCCCGTCGGCCGCGCACAGCCGGTCGGACAGTCGACGGCTCAGCTCCCGCTGGCGGGCCAGGATCGGGCGCGTGAGCCGGGCGGCCTCGGTGTCCTCGAACCCCTCGGGCAGGGGCAGCCCGAGCTGGGCGAGGCGGAGATTGATGGCAGGGTTCTGGGACGGGGCCACACCCGTGATTCTGTGCCTTCCCGATGCCGCACGCCAGTGCCCGGGAGACGCGCCTCTCCCCCAGGCTGAGGTCAGGTGACCTGCACCAGCACCTGGCCGCCGGTCACAGCAGTCCCGGCGGACACGAGAACGGCCGCGACGGTGCCGGCGTGAGGAGCGGTGATCTCGGTCTCCATCTTCATCGCCTCCAGCACGATCACCACCTCGCCGGCCTCGATGCTCTGCCCCTCCTCGACCAGGACGCGCGCGACCGTCCCGGCCAGGGGCGCCTGCACGCTGTTGCCGTCGGCGGGCGCGCCCGCGGCGGGTGCGCTCACGTGCAGCGGGGAGAAGCCACCGCCGGTCATGAAGATCGCGCCGAGCGACGTCTGCGGCTCCTCCTCGACCTCGACCTCGACGTCGTACGCCACGCCGTTGACGGTCACCTTGAGCTGCATGTCTTCTACCTCGACCCGTGGATGTTGTGGCGGCCCTGGACGACGACCCGGCCCTGCTGCGCCCAGGCCTCGCCGGTGCGATAGTGCATCTGCTTGATCCTGGCGCGGTGCCCGAGGAACGCCGCCACCGCCGCGGAGATCGCGATCGCCACGTCGTCGGGTACGCCCGGGTTCTCCTCGCGGCGCTGCGCCAGCTCGGCCTCGAGATGGGCCACCCGCTCCGACAGCGAGCGGACTGCCTGGAGCAGCTCAGCGACCGTCTGTCCCTCGGGCTTCGCAACGCTCATGTCGGGCCCAGCCCGTGCTTCTTGGCGGGTCGGATGGTGCGCTTGGTGATCAGGATCTCCAGCGCACGCGACACGTGCTCGCGGGTCCGCGCGGGCTCGATGATGTCGTCGACGAGCCCGCGGGCGGCGGCGACGTACGGCGTCGAGAACGTCGAGCGGTACTCCTCCACCAGCTCGGCCCGGCGCCGCTCCGGGTCGTCGGCCTCGGCGATCTCCCGCCGGAAGACGATCTCGGCGGCGCCCTCGGCTCCCATCACCGCGATCTCCGCCGTCGGCCAGGCGAGCACCTTGTCGGCGCCGAGGTCCTTGGAGCACATCGCGACGTAGGCCCCGCCGTAGGCCTTGCGGAGCACGACGGTGATCTTGGGCACCGACGCGGCCGAGTAGGCGTAGAGGAGCTTCGCGCCGTGCCGGATGATCCCGTTGTGCTCCTGAGAGACACCCGGCAGGAAGCCGGGTACGTCCACCAGGGTGAGCAGGGGGATGTTGAACGCGTTGCAGAAACGCACGAACGACGACGCCTTGTCGGAGGCGTTGATGTCGAGCACCCCGGAGAGGACCATCGGCTGGTTGGCCACGATCCCGACGGTGCGGCCGGTGATCCGGCCGAAGCCGACCACGATGTTGCCGGCATAGCCGGCCTGG
>DATITJ010000406.1:0-5318 GCA_035467935.1 Ornithinibacter sp. | reverse complement strand
CACCCGAGCCGCAGCCAGGCGCTGCGCGACTACCTGGACTGAGTGCACCCGCTCCGCACGAACGCGCCGCCCGGACCTCGGTCCGGGCGGCGCGTGTCGTCGTGGACGGGTTCGCGGATGCCGTCAGTCGTCGTCCGGGGGCGGGGCGTCCGTGGTGCGCCGGAACGGGGTCAGGCGGCGGAGGGAGCCGCGCCACAGCTGGCGGCCCTCCTCGGGAAGGAGGAGCGCGCGGACACGGTCGGTGCGGCGACGTCGGGACAGGGCGCCGCGCCAGACGGTGCGGGCGTCGTCGGTGACGTCGTCGAGGTCGGAGCCCGGGCGGGCGTAGCGGGCCCGTTCCAGCGTGGCGACGACGCGGCCGAGCGCGGCGTTCTCGTCAGCGGTGAGGTAGGCGTCCCGTCCGACCTGGCGGGAGGCCTCGCGCGGGGTGGCGCCGTCGGTGGGGACGACGCCGATGTCCTGCAGGCGCAGGAGGAGGGACTGCCACTCGGCCTCGACCCGGGCGGCGTCGTCACGGGACTCGAGGCGCGAGCGGCGGCGGGCGAGCCACGCGCCGAAGGGGAGGGCGGCCACCGCAAGGATCGTGAGGAGGACGACGCCGAGCATGACGGCGTTGTCGGTCGTGAACCTGACGACGTCTACGCCGGAGCCGGTCGTGGTGTCGGGGCCCTGGTCGGTGACGTCGCGGCTCGGGCCGAGCGAGGGGGCGGCGGACGCCGACGGGGTGGCCGCGGTGGGAACCGGGGCCGAGGACTCGCCGGTCTCGGTGGGCACCAGGCTGTACTCGGGAGCCGACCCGCTGCGCGTGCCCGGGGTGGGCTCGAAGCGCACCCAGCCGAGCTGCGGGAACCACAGCTCGGGCCAGGCGTGGGCGTCGTTGACGCGCACGACGCGCTCGTCACCGTCGGCGGTGCCGGGCAGGAAGCCCACGGCCATGCGGGCGGGGATGCCGGCCGCGCGCGACAGCATGATCATCGCGGTGCTGAACTGGATGCAGTAGCCCCGCTTGGTCTCGAGGAAGCGGGCGAGGGAGTCGGCCGGGAGGGTGCCGTCGGCGGCCTCGTCGGCGAGCTCGAGGGAGTACGTGTACTGGTTGCCGCGCAGGTGGGCCTGGATGGCGCGGGCGACGTCGAGGGGGGAGTCGTCGAGGTCGGTGATCTCGTCGAGCAGGGCCCGGACATCGTCCTCCGAGCCATCGTCGAGGCGCAGGTCGCGGCCGTCGACGGTGCTGTCGGTGTCGCTGCTCGTGAACTGGGCCTCCGTGGGGTCGAGCTGGACGAACTCGGCGGTGTAGGAGGCGACCGGCCGGGTCAGCTGCACGAGGCCCTGGGCTGTCATGTTCCAGGAGTCGACCGGGAAGGGGCTGCCGATGGCCCCGGCCGGCAGCGCCACCTGGGGCACGCCGATGCCGTTGGCGGTCACCGTGATGCGCTCCACCTTGCGGGGCACGTCGGGGCCCGCCACCGGGGCGGGGATCTGCCCGTCGCCGGGGACGAACGTGTAGTCCTGGCGCGACTGCCACTGGCCCCGACGGAACGAGTCGAGGACGGCGACGCGCAGCGGCTGGAGCTCCTCGGTCGACGTCGAGTACTGCAGCACCGGGTCGTTGGACCGGCTGCCGAGGTCGCGGGCGATGTCCACGCTCGACGCGAGCCGCACGGCGGAGCCGGTACCCCCGCGACCGTCGACGCTGCGGCCCAGGCCGTCGGCGAGGAACGTCGTGGGGAAGTGCGGCACGAGGCTGGGCAGCACGACGGCGACACCCAGGGCGGCCACCCCGGCGACGCGGCCCACCGCCGCGAACGCCGACGTGGGGTCGGAGAACGCCCCACTCGTCGAGTGCGGCGCCGCGGTGCCCCACGAGCCCAGGGACCGCACGCCCTGACGGCCCACGAGGGCGAGCCAGGCGAGCGCGCCCGGGACGGCATACCAGGCGCCGAGCCCGTCACCGGAGTTCGTGGCCGACCCCAGGAAGGCCGCGAGCAACGGCACCCCGGCCAGCGCGGGGCTGCGGTACGTCACGCCCATCGCGTCGACCGCCACCGCGGTCAGGCCGATGAGGACGCTGACCGCCAGCACGGTGCCGCGGTTGGCAGGTGCCGGGGCGGTGTAGCTGGTGACGGTCTCGTAGGCCTGCTGGAGCAGGATGCCGAACGCCGCGCCGGTGTCGGGGATCGGGATCACCTTGGCCCAGAGGTGTCCTTGGCCGTGGAGGATCGAGGCGGCGTGCAGGAGGAGCACGACCTGACCGAGCACGACGAGCCCCCGCGACGACGTGAGCGCCCGCAGCCCCATGCCTGCGAGGGCCACGACGGCGACGAGGAGGAGGGTCGGGCGGAACCACGCCGCGGCCGGCTCGAAGAGCGTCGTGAGCGGCAGGGAGACCCCGAGGGTCGCGAGGGCGGCGAGGAGGGTCTCGACGGGACGCAGGCGGGTCATCGCGCCCCCACCACCTGGGAGCCGACGACCGCGGCCCAGGCCTGGGCCGGCCCGGTGCGGGCGTCGACGACGCTCGTCGTCCAGCCCGAGGACTGGAGGGCGGCCGTCGTGGCGGCGGCGTGGTCGCTCGGGCCCGCACCGCGCCGCGTGCCGGTGCGTCCGGAGAACGCCTCGGGCTCCACGACCATGGCGGCGCCGGCCGACCCGGGCTGGCGCAGGGCCGCCAGGGTGTGGGCGTCGTCGTCGGCGAGCGGGCCGCCGACGTAGACGACCAGCCCGCCCTGGGCGGTCAGGGTGCTCGCGGCGTGGAGGACCGCGCGCAGGCCGTCCTCGGGGCCGAGGGAGACGCGGGCCAGGGTCTCGAGACCGGCCTCGAGCGACTCGTCGTGGTGCGCACCGGTGTCGGAGGAGGGGTCGGCGGTGAGGAGGTGCACGGCATACCCGCCCGCCGCCACGTGCGCGGTGACGGAGGCGGCGGTGGTGACGCACCACTCGAGCGAGCTGCTGCGACCCGACCCGCCGTGGCCCACGGCTCGGCTGTCGAGCACGACGACGGCGCGACGCTTCGCGGGCCGGTCCTCCTGGCGCACCATGAGCTCACCGGTGCGCGCGGAGGCCGGCCAGTGGATGCGGCGCAGGTCGTCGCCGTCGCGGTACTCGCGCACGGTCTGGTCGTCCTCGCCGTGCAGGGCCACCATGTGCGGCACCGAACCCTCCGAGCCGATGCCGCTGCCGAGCGACCGCGCCGCGGGCAGGGGGACGACGCGGGGGAGCACGACGAGCTCGGCGTCGCCGCTCACCGCCGCGGTGCGCAGGCCCAGCCCGAACGGGTCACGCACCCGCACGCCGAGCGGCCCGATGCGGTGCACCCCCCTCGTGTGCGAGCGCACGGTGTACTGGATCTCCTCGACCGCCCCGGGCCGCAGCGAGGGGATGACGAAACGGGGCCGGTCGCCGAGGGCGTAGTCGATCGACTCCTCGGCCATGACGACGGGGGAGACCGTCGACTCGGCGTTGCGGATGCGCACCGTGACGACCGCCCGCTCGTCGATGGCGACGCGCGCGGGGGTCGCGGTGCGCGCGACCTCGAGGTGCAGGCCGTGCTGGCGCACGAGGACGAGCGCGATGGCCGTGAGGGCCAGGAGCAGCACCCCGATCCGGGTCACGTCGTGCTGACCGAGGAGGATGCCGGACGCGACGAGCACCAGCCCGCAGCCGGCGAAGGCCGCGCCGCGGGTGGTGAGGGAGCGTCGGATCTGTTGCACGGTGGCCTCAGCGCGTCGGTGCCGGCACCCGGACCCGCTGCAGGAGGTCGCTGACGACGTCGGCGGCCGAGCGCCGCGCCATCTGCGTCTCACCCGTGGGGATCAGGCGGTGGGCGAGGACGGGCACGGCGACCTGCTGCACGTCGTCGGGAAGCACGTGGTCGCGTCCGGCGAGCGCCGCGTGGGCCCGGGACGCGCGCAGCAGGTGGATCGTGGCGCGCGGCGAGGCGCCGAGCCGCAGGGCGCTGCTCGCGCGGGTCGCGTGGGTGAGGTCGACGATGTACTGCTTGACGGCCTGCGAGGCGTGCACCTCACGGACGGCCTGGACCATGGAGAAGATCGTCGCGGCGTCGGTGACCGGTTCGAGGTCCTCGAGCGGTGAGGCCCCACCGTGGGTGTCGAGCATCTCGAGCTCGGCGCGCGCCGAGGGGTAGCCCATCGAGATGCGGGCCATGAAGCGGTCGCGCTGGGCCTCGGGGAGGGGGTAGGTGCCCTCCATCTCGATGGGGTTCTGCGTCGCCATGACGATGAACGGCTTCGGCAGCATGTAGGTCGTGCCGTCGACGGTGACCTGCGCCTCCTCCATGGACTCCAGCAGCGCGGACTGCGTCTTGGGCGAGGCCCGGTTGATCTCGTCGCCGACGACGACGTTGGCGAAGATCGCGCCCGGGCGGAACTCGAAGTCGCGCACGTCCTGGTTGAACACCGACACGCCCGTGATGTCGCTCGGCAGCAGGTCGGGGGTGAACTGCACCCGGCGCACCGAGCAGTCGATCGAGCGCGCGAGCGTCTTGGCGAGCAGCGTCTTGCCGACGCCCGGGACGTCCTCGACGAGGAGGTGGCCCTCGGCGAGCAGCACCGTGATCGCCGTGCGCACGACCGACTGCTTGCCCTCGATGACCGAGTTCATCGACGCCGCGAGCGACGCCGACACCTGGAGCACCTGGTCGAGCGAGGCCCCCCGGCTGGTCGGGTCCGGGCGCCCGCCGTCGCGGTCGGTGTCAGCGCTCGTCCGGCGCTGGTTCTCGAGGTCGCTCACGAGTGGTCCCTTCGTCGTCGTGCCCGGCCCAACGAACGGCCGGTGTCCACGGTGCCCTCGATCTTGCTACACGAAGCCACCTGTCGGGGAGAGCCCGACCGGGTGGTCCCGCCGTCGAACCCTGCTGCCGGTCGGCCACCTCGGGATGCCGGTCCCCCACCTCGCCCCTCCACCGCGCTCCGCCGCGTCCCCCACCTCGCCCCACCGGGGCTCCCACAGCTCCCGGGACCGCCTTGGCGCCGCCGGTGGTGCCCACTCCCGGTGACCACGGGGATCCGGCGCTGCGACTGGTGCGCGATCTCCTCCACTTCGCACCACCGCATCTGAACTGCACAGACATCGTTGATTCTTCGAAGTTCACCCCGAAACGGCGCGCAGGTGGAGACCTGGTGGAGTAATGTGGGGGAAACCGGGTGAGCCGGGAGGGTCGCGAAGGTCGAGGAGGTGGCACCCGTGGAGGAGTTCCTGGGCACCCACACGCCCCGGCTCGACGACAAGGGGCGCCTGTTCCTCCCCGCACGCTTCCGGGCAGCGCTCGCCGAGGGCCTCGTCGTGACCACCGGCCAGGAGGGCTG
>DATITJ010000405.1:0-2171 GCA_035467935.1 Ornithinibacter sp. | reverse complement strand
GAGCCCGCGTGGCGCGCCACGCCTCGAGGTCGGCGGGAGTCGTCGCCGCGCGGAGGTCGCCGACGACCCCACCGAGCCGGGGGTCCTCGGGCACGGCGTCGACGAGCGTGGCCCCGGCCGCGGTGAGCCCGTCGCGCATCGCGGTCAGCGCCGGGGTGTCGGCGTGCCCCCCGACGAGCACCGGGCCGTCGACGAGCGGTCGCCCCGGCCCGTGCCGGCGCAGCGCCACCGGCTGGGGCAGTCCGAGCGCCGAGGCGATCTTCTTGCCCGCGCCGGAGGAGACGAATGCCGTGTAGCCGTCACGGTGCGCCATGTCAGGCCGCCTCGAGGATCGCGACGACGCCCTGGCCACCGGCGGCGCAGATCGAGATGAGGCCGCGCGAGCCCGGACCCCTCTCGTGCAGCAGCTTGGCCAGGGTGGCGAGGATGCGACCGCCCGTCGCGGCGAACGGGTGTCCCGCGGCGAGCGACGAGCCCGTGACGTTGAGGCGGCTGCGGTCGATGGCCCCCAGCGGGGCGTCGAGGCCGAGCCGGTCGCGGCAGAAGGTCTCGTCCTCCCACGCGGCCAGGGTGGACAGCACCGTGGCCGCGAAGGCCTCGTGGACCTCGTAGAGGTCGAAGTCCTGCAGCGTGAGCCCCTGGCGCGCGAGGAGGCGCGGCACGGCATACGCGGGGGCCATGAGCAGTCCCTCGTCGCCGCTGACGTAGTCGACCGCCGCGGCCTCGCCGTCCACGAGCCACGCGAGTGGCGTCAGGCCGTGGGCCGCCGCCCACTCCTCGGAGCCGAGCAGCACCGCGGACGCGCCGTCGCTGAGCGGCGTGGAGTTGCCCGCGGTCATCGTCGCTTCGGGGCCCTCGCCGAAGACCGTGCGCAGGGACGCGAGCTTCTCGATCGTGGTGTCGGCGCGGAGGTTCTGGTCGCGGGTCTGCCCCAGGTAGGGCGTGACGAGGTCGTCGAAGAAGCCGCGCTCGTACGCGGCGGCGAGGTTGTGGTGGCTCGCGAGGGCGAGCTCGTCCTGGGCCTGACGGGTGACGCCCCAGCGCTGCGCCGTGACGGCCATGTGCTCGCCCATCGACAGGCCGGTGCGCGGCTCGGAGTTGGCGGGCACCTGGATGCCGACGTCGGTGGGGCGCAGCGCGAGGGCGGCCTTGGCCTTGTCGCCCGTCGACCGGGCGCGGCTGAGGCGCAGCAGCTTGCGACGCAGCTTGTCGGGCACGACGATCGGGGCGTCCGACGCGGAGTCCACGCCACCGGCGATGCCCGAGTCGGCCTGGCCGAGGGCGACCTTGTTGGCGAGGAGGATCGCGGCCTCGAGGCCCGTGCCGCAGGCCTGGGTGATGTCGTACGCCGGGGTCGTGGGCGCCAGGCTCGAGCCGAGCACGGCCTCGCGGGTGAGGTTGAAGTCGCGGCTGTGCCTGATGACGGCCCCCGCGACGACCTCCCCGAGCCGCTCGCCGGAGAGGCCGTGGCGGGCGACCAGGCCCTCGATGGCCGAGGTGAGCATGTCCTGGTTCGACGCCTCGGCGTACGGGCCGAACTGGCGGGCGAACGGGATCCGGTTGCCGCCGAGGACGGCGGCGCGGCGGGTGGTGGTCACCGGTCTGGCTCCTTGCAGTGGGATGTGCAACGGTGGAGATGTATCCGGTACGGAAGGTAACAGGTACTCGCGGTTCCTGCTACCGTCCGGCCATGGGTGCGACGGACGCGACACCGGACGGGCGCAGCTCGCGCTGGGACGAGCACCGTCTCGCCCGGCGCGGCGAGCTCGTCGAGTCGACCCTGCTCGCGATCCGCACGCACGGGGCCGGCGTCGGCATGGACGAGGTCGCCGCCACGGCCGGCACGTCCAAGACGGTCTTCTACCGGCACTTCACCGACCGTGCCGGGCTCTACACCGCGGTTGCCGAGCGGGTCGACGCCACGATCATCCGCGGCCTGACCCGGGCGGCCGACGAGCCGCCCCCAGCAGGAGTGGATGGTGGCGCCCGCGCGGTCGTGCGGGCCGTCATCGCGGCCTACCTGCACCTCGTCGAGGAGGACCCCGAGGTCTACCGCTTCATCGTCAACGCGCCGCTCGTGCCGCCGGGCGAGCGCCCGCACGGCGACGTCGCGGCCGGCATGACCGACCGGATCGCCGGACACGTGGCGGGTCTCGTCGGCGCGGGCATCG
>DATITJ010000404.1:0-3551 GCA_035467935.1 Ornithinibacter sp. | reverse complement strand
GTATGGTCATGCACATGATGCGGGTCGCAGTCGCCGGGGCGAGCGGGTATGCCGGGGGTGAGGTCGTGCGCCTCCTCCTCCAGCACCCCGAGCTGGAGGTCGGGGCCCTGACGGCCTCCTCGAAGGCCGGGCAGCCGCTCGGCGCGATCCACCCCCACCTCACGCCCCTGGCCGACCGGCCCCTCGAGGACACCACCGCCGAGGCGCTCGCCGGACACGACGCCGTCGTGCTCGCCCTGCCGCACGGCCACAGCGCCGCGCTGGCCGCCCGGCTCGACGACGACGTGGTCGTCGTCGACTGCGGCGCCGACTTCCGGCTCACCGACCCCGACGCGTGGGGCACCTTCTACGACACCCCGTATGCCGGGTCGTGGCCCTACGGCCTGCCGGAGCTGCCCACCGCCGAGGGCCCGCAGCGCGCCGCCCTCGCCGGGGCCACCCGCATCGCCGTGCCCGGCTGCTACCCCACGGCCGTCTCGCTCGCCCTCGCCCCCGGCCTCGTGGCCGACGTGCTCGAGCCCGACGACATCACGGTCGTCGCGGCATCCGGCACGTCCGGCGCCGGCACCTCGCCCAAGCCGCACCTGCTCGGTGCCGAGGTCATGGGCGCGATGTCGCCCTACGGCGTCGGCGGGGTGCACCGGCACACCCCCGAGATCGAGCAGAACCTCACGGCCGCCGGGGCGGGCCCGGTCACCGTGTCGTTCACCCCGACCCTCGCTCCGATGCCCCGCGGCATCCTCGCCACCTGCACCGCTCGGGTGCGTCCCGGCACGACTGCCGCCGCCGTGCGCGAGGCATGGGTCACGGCATACGCCGACGAGCCCTTCGTGCACCTGCTGCCCGAGGGCCGCTGGCCGAGCACCGGCAGCGTGCTGGGCAGCAACGCCGTGCACCTCCAGGTCGTGCTCGACGAGCGGGTGGGTCGCGTCGTCGTCGTCGCGGCCGTCGACAACCTCACCAAGGGCACGGCCGGTGCCGCCGTGCAGTGCCTCAACCTGGCGCTGGGCCTGCCGGAGACCACGGGCCTGCCGATCGCGGGGCTGGCGCCGTGAGCCGGATGCCGCGCCACCTCATGGAGCACCCCGAGGACGTGTCGATCGTGCGCCTGCCCGGCGGCGAGGAGCCGCAGTTCGACTGGACCCCGGGGCCGTTCGCGTCGCTGACCCGCACCCCCGACGAGACGTCGATCGTCTGCCTCACCGCCAACGTGCCCTCCGGGTCGCGCACCGAAGGGCCGTTCCGCCTCGTCGAGGTGGCCGGGCCGCTGGCCTTCGGCGCCGTCGGCATCTTCGCCGAGGTCCTCGCGCCCCTCGTCGCCGCCGGGATCTCGGTGCTCGGCTTCTCGACGTTCGACACCGACTGGGTGCTCGTGCCCGCCGCAGACGCCCGTGACGCGGCCGAGGCGTGGCGGCGCGCCGGCCTCGTCATCACCCCCACCTCGCTGACCGGAGGCACCCCCTGATGTCCGTCACCACCCCGAGCGGGTTCCGGGCCGCGGGCGTCACGGCCGGCCTGAAGACCTCGGGCCGTCCCGACCTCGCGCTCGTCGTCAACGACGGCCCCGACCACCACGCCGCAGCCGTCTTCACGAGCAACCGGGTCGAGGCCGCACCCGTCACGTGGTCGCGCACCGTCGTCGCCGACGGGCGCGTCGACGTCGTCGTGCTCAACAGCGGGGGCGCCAACGCCTGCACGGGCGCCCCCGGTTTCCAGGACACGCACCGCACCGCCGAGCACGTGGGCCGCGTGCTCGGGGTCGCTCCGGGTGACGTGGTCGTGTGCTCGACCGGCCTCATCGGTGAGCGGCTCCCCATGGGCCTCCTGCTCCCGGGCGTCGACGCAGCAGGAGCCGGGCTGGCGGCCGACGGCGGCCCGGCTGCCGCCGAGGCGATCATGACCACCGACACCGTGGCCAAGACCGCCATCGCCGAGCGCGACGGCTGGTCGGTCGGCGGCATGGCCAAGGGTTCCGGCATGCTGGCGCCGGCCCTCGCGACGATGCTCGTGGTGGTCACCACGGATGCCGTCGTCGACGGCCCCGACCTCGACGCCGTGCTCCGCGCGGCCACCTCCGAGACCTTCGACCGGGTCGACTCCGACGGCTGCATGTCGACGAACGACACCGTCGTGCTGCTCGCCTCCGGAGCGTCGGGCGTCGAGGTGGGTCGTGACCACCTCACCTCCGCCGTCACCGAGGTCTGTGCCTCGCTGGCCCGCCAGCTCGTCGCCGACGCCGAGGGCGCCCACCACGACATCGCGGTCGAGGTGCGCTCCGCGGCATCCGTCGACGACGCCCTCGAGGTCGCCCGCTCAATCGCGCGCAACAACCTGTTCAAGTGCGCGGTCTTCGGCGACGACCCCAACTGGGGCCGCGTGCTCGCGGCGGTCGGCACGACCGGGGCGGCGTTCGACCCGGCATCCCTCGACGTGTCGATGAACGGCGTGCAGGTCTGCCGGGCCGGGGGTGTGGGGGAGGACCGCTCCCTCGTCGACCTCACCGCCCGCGAGGTGCACGTCGTGGTCGACCTCCACGCCGGCGCCGAGACCGCCACGGTGTGGACCAACGACCTCACGCACGACTACGTCCACGAGAACTCCGCCTACTCGAGCTGACCACGGACGGACCCCACACCGATGACACCCCCCGAGCAGCGCCTGCGCGGCGCGATCGACGCCGCCGCGCTGCGCGTCGCCCAGTCCAAGGCCCTGACCCTCGTCGAGGCGCTGCCCTGGCTCGAGCGCTTCCGTGGCGCGCTCGTCGTCGTGAAGTACGGCGGCAACGCGATGGTCGACGACGAGCTCAAGGCGGCCTTCGCCCAGGACGTCGTCTTCCTTCGGTATGCCGGGCTGCGCCCCGTCGTCGTGCACGGTGGTGGCCCGCAGATCAAGGGCATGCTCGACCGGCTCGGTCTCCAGAGCGAGTTCAAGGGCGGCCTGCGGGTCACGACGCCCGAGGTCATGGACGTCGTGCGGATGGTGCTCACCGGGCAGGTCGGGCGCGAGCTCGTGGGCCTGCTCAACCAGCACGGACCCGTGGCCGTCGGTCTCTCCGGCGAGGACGCCGGCCTGTTCGGCGGGCGTCGTCGCGGTGTCGTCGTCGACGGCGAGGAGCACGACATCGGTCTGGTCGGCGACGTCGTGCGGGTCGACCCCACCGCGGTGCTCGACCTGCTCGAGGCCGGCCGGATCCCCGTGGTGTCGACGATCGCGCCCGACCTCGACGTCGACGGACAGGTGCTCAACGTCAACGCCGACACGGCGGCCGCCGCGCTGGCCGCGGCCCTCGGCGCGCGCAAGCTCGTCGTGCTCACCGACGTCGAGGGGGTCTACGCGAACTGGCCCGACCGCGGTTCGCTGCTGTCCGAGCTGTCGGTGACGGCGGCCCGCCGGCTGCTGGAGAAGGTCGACGCGGGCATGATCCCCAAGCTCGAGGCCTGCATCCGTGCGGTCGAGGACGGCGTGCCGCAGGCGCACGTCGTCGACGGCCGCCAGGCGCACAGCCTGCTCCTCGAGGTGTTCACGAGCGAGGGCATCGGCACGATGGTCCT
>DATITJ010000403.1:0-7048 GCA_035467935.1 Ornithinibacter sp. | reverse complement strand
ACTCAGGTCACCCAGTGACGCCGGTTGATCTCTCACGCGGCCCTGACCTGCAACAACACGGGCGAAGCGCGACCCTGAGAGGGCTCTCAGGTCACCTGGACGAAGACGTGGGAGGCGATGTCCAGCGGCAGCGAAACCCCGGTGGCCTCCTGCGCCCCCTCGCGCCAGGCGATGACACGCACCCCGTCGAGCCGCACGCGAGCCGGCTTCCCCGGGAGCAGACCAGCCGTGGTCAGCAGACCCAGCGCCTCGGAGTCAACCTGCACGGGCTCGCCGATGCGCCGCACCACCACCGTCACGGCCTCGGCACCGGCCACGGCATCCAGGGTCGACAGGCCCTGCCGGAAGTCGATGCGCTCCCCGAAGTCCCCGAGCTCCTCGAGCCCCGGGATGGGGTTGCCGTAGGGAGACAGTGCGTGGTCGGGAAGCATCGCAAGGATCTTGCGCTCGACGCGGTCGGACATCACGTGCTCCCACCGGCACGCCTCGTCGTGGACGTACTCCCACTCGAGGCCGATGATGTCGACGAGCAGTCGCTCGGCGATGCGGTGCTTGCGCATGACGCGGGTCGCGAGGGTGCGGCCGTGCTCGCTCAGCTCGAGGTGCCGGTCGCCGGCCACCGCGAGGAGACCGTCGCGCTCCATCCGCGCCACCGTCTGCGAGACCGTGGGCCCGGAGTGCCCGAGTCGCTCGGCGATGCGGGCACGCAGCGGCGTGATGCCCTCCTCCTCGAGCTCGAAGATGGTTCGGAGGTACATCTCCGTGGTGTCGATGAGGTCCGTCACACAGGTCAGCCTAAGTGACCGGGACGACAGGAGCCGGATGCCGCCCACCCGGCCCGTTCAGGGGGTGTCCTCGGGCGTCGGTCGGCAGCGCGGGTCGTACTCCGGCAGCCAGCGGGTGAGCCATGCGCCGCCGGCGAGGGTGAGCACCCCGACGGTGACGCTCGCGACCCCGATCGTCGCGAGCGCGGCCACGGCGGCGACCACGATCGAGGCGCCGTTGTGCCCGACGAGCGACAGCAGGCGCCACACGCCGAGGAACGGCGCGCGCCCCATCGTCGGCGCGGCATCCGCCCCCAGGGTCATGACGATGCCGGAGCCGAGGCCGTTGCCCACGCCCATGACGAGCGCGACCACGGCGACGCCGGCGAGCGTCGTCGTCAGGGGCAGCACGACGAGCCCGAGGCCGAGGAGCACGGAGACCGGCACGGCCACCCACACCCGACCGTGCCGGTCCATGACCGTGCCGGCGGGCCAGAAGAGCACGACCTCGACCAGGGCGGCGGCGGCGAAGACGAGCGAGGTCTGCGCGGCGGTCAGGCCCACGTGCTCGGCCCACAGCGGCACGACGACGACCCGCGAGGACCGGGCGAGCCCGATGGCCAGGACGCCGAGACCCACGGTGAGCAGCACACGCCGGTGCCGGGAGACGACCCGGGCCACGGAGGCGCGCTCGCCAGCGGTCCCCGCCCCGCCGTGGTGCGACCCGAGGTCGGCCGAACGCCAGGCCAGCGCGGCGGCGAGCGCGCCCGCGACGACCGCCACGCCGAACGCCGCCTGCGGCCCCCAGCGCGCGACGACCGGCGCCCCCACGAGCGGCCCGAGGAAGAAGCCGATCCGGGTCACGCCGCCGAGGGTCGACATGGCACGGGCCCGCAGTGCCGC
This sequence comes from Ornithinibacter sp., assembly GCA_035467935.1. Taxonomy (GTDB): domain Bacteria; phylum Actinomycetota; class Actinomycetes; order Actinomycetales; family Dermatophilaceae; genus Fodinibacter. The sequence continues at coordinate 5,381 of DATITJ010000403.1, read as the reverse complement.
GGGCGCCGCCGCCGTGAGGTAGGACTGCCGGGCGACCAGGAACACCGCGCCGGTGGGGCCCAGGAGCAGCACGGCGAACGCCAGCACCCACAGCGAGGGCGCGACCAGAGCGAGCGCACAGCCCGCGGCGTCCGCGAGGCCGGCGAGCACCAGGGCCCGTCGCTCCCCGATGCGCTCGACGAGCACCCCGGCGGGCACGGCGGCGGCGAACTCCGACAGGGTGGTGATCCCGACGAAGAGCGCGGCCAGGCCGACCGACGCCCCCAGGCCACGGGCGCTCAGGGCGACGACCGGGAGCACCGCGCCCGCCCCGACCGACCAGATGATCGAGGGCCCGAAGGCGGGCACGGCGATGCGCCGCAGCGAGAACTCCTGCGCCTGCCCCACACCCACCTCCCGCGCCCGCCTGTCCCGCCGGATGCCCGCCCCTTCACCTCAGCACCCCAACGGTTACGGGGCCCAGGTGAACCTTCGGGCGTCGAGCCGGCGGGACACTTATCTTGACATCAAGATATCCGGTCGGCCTGGGCCATGGGTAGGTTGGCGCCGTGGAGATCACCATCCCCCACCGCTTCTGCGGCCCTCCCGAGTCCGGCAACGGCGGCTGGGTCAGCGGCACCGTCGCGGCCCACGTACCCACGTCGGGCCGGCGCCCCGCGGTCACGGTGCGCCTGGCCTCGCCGCCGCCGCTCGACCGACCCATGTCGCTGGCGGCCGAGATCGCCCCGGACGGCGTGTTCGCGTTCCGGCTGCTCGACGGCACCCATCTCGTCGCGAGCGCGACGGCATCCGCCGACCTCCTCGAGGACCTGCCCCCGCCCGTCACGGTCGAGCAGGCCCGCGGCGCCGAGACGCGCTACGAGGGCCTGGCCCACCACCCGTTCCCCACGTGCTTCTCCTGCGGCACCGGCCGGGACCTCGAGGAGGCGCTCTGCCTGCGCCCGGGCCCGCTCGCCGACGGCACCGGCCGGTATGCCGCGACGTGGGTGCCGCGCGAGGGCTCGGTGCCGCTCGTGTGGGCGGCGCTGGACTGCCCCGGCGGCTGGTCGGCCGGCATCGCGGGGCGCCCCATGGTGCTCGGCACGATGTCCACGCGCATCCACGCCCTGCCCGCACCGGGTGAGCCCCACGTCGTGCTCGCGTGGCAGCGCGGGTCCGAGGGCCGCAAGCACCACTCCGGGTCCGCGCTGTACTCCGCGACCGGCGACCTGCTCGCCCGGGCCGAGGCGACCTGGATCGCCGTCGACCCCACCACGATCCGCCCCAGGGAGACCGCATGACCGATGCCCCGAGCCCTGCCCCCCGCCGCACCGCCGTCGTCACCGGGGCGAGCAGCGGCATCGGCGCCGCGACGGCCCGCGTGCTGGCCGCCGCGGGCTTCCGCGTGGTCTGCGCCGCCCGCCGCACCGAGCGCATCGAGGCCCTCGCCGCGGAGATCGACGGGGTTGCGGTGGCCTGCGACGTCACGCGCGACGACGACGTGTCCCGGCTCGCGCGGGCCGCGGGCGACCGGGTGCACGTGCTCGTCAACAACGCCGGCGGCGCGCTCGGGCTCGAGCCGGTGGCCCAGGGCGACATCGCCCTGTGGCAGCAGATGTTCGCCACCAACGTCCTCGGCACGCTGCGCGTCACGAAGGCGCTGCTGCCCGCGCTCGTCGCGGCCGACGGCGAGGGTGTCGTCGTCAACGTCGGCTCGGTGGCCGGCTTCACGGCATACGAGGGCGGCGGGGGCTACACCGTCGCCAAGCACGGCGTGCACGTCATGACCGAGACCCTGCGCCTCGAGCTCGTCGACCAGCCGGTGCGCATCACGCTCGTCGCGCCAGGGATGGTGCAGACCGAGGAGTTCTCGCTGACCCGCTTCGGGGGCGACCGCGAGCGGGCGGAGGCGGTCTACGCGGGCGTGCCCGGCCCGCTCGTCGCCAAGGACGTCGCCGACGCCATCGGCTGGATGGCGACCCGGCCGGCCCACGTCAACGTCGACCTGCTCGTCATCAAGCCGCGCGCCCAGGCCGCCCCCCACAAGGTGCAGCGCCTCACCTGACCCTTCCGCGGAGCCAGGAGCAGGCCGCGGGGTCCGGGCCGTATGCACCCCTGACTCGTGAAGAACCTCCTGAGCCGGCGGGCTGCCCCTGACGTCGCCCCTGTGGGGGCGGACACGGATACCGTCAGGGCTGGCGGCGCTGGAGCCGCCAGGCCGACGCGTCCCCCAGGTCGCCGTCGCCGACGCGGGTGAAGACCAGCCGGTCGTGCAGCCGGTTGCGCCGTCCCGCCCAGAACTCGACCTCGTCGGGCACGACCCGGTAGCCGCCCCAGAAGTCCGGCACCGGCACGTCGTCGTCGCTGCCGGTGTCGGGGAACTCCGCCGCGCGGCGGGCATACGCCGCCTCGAGGTCGGCGCGCGCACCCACCGGCTCGGACTGCTGCGAGGTCCACGCCGAGATGCGCGAGGCCCACGGGCGCGAGTGCCAGTAGTCGAGCACCTCGGCTCGGTCGACCTGCACGGCCCGCCCGCGGAACCGGATCGCGCGGTACATCGCCGGCCACGTCAGCGCCACGGCCATGACGGGGTTGGCGGCGACCTCGCGCCCCTTCGCCGAGGTCAGGGCCGTGACGAAACCGGGGCCGCGCTCGTCGAGGAAGCGCATGAGCACGGTCCGCACGTTCGGCAGCCCGGCGGCATCCACCGTCGCGACCGAGATGGCGAGGGGCTCGAAGACGTCCTTCTCGACCTGGGAGCGCGCCACGGCCTCGTCGACCCAGAGGCGGGCCTGCGCGTACGGGGTGTCGAGCAGCATCTCCTCGCGGAGGCCGTCGCCGGCATAGTCGACGCGCGCATGGCTCATCGCCCGATCGTATGCCGTGCGCACCCGACCGCCCGCGTTCCCACCGCGCGCTGTCGAACCTCGGCAGCCCGGGGCACCGGAACCTCCACCATCACACCGGAACCGCTGAGGTGCGGAGTGAGGGTCCCTGCATCGGGCGGGAAGGCCGCGGGTCAGGGGGTGGGGTGGCGGGCGTCGTAGCGCAGGAAGCCCGGCTGGCGCAGCGAGAGCAGCCCGATGGCGACGATGCACGCGATGCCACCCCACACCGCCATCCAGCCCTCGCCGATCCGCTCGGCGACGATGCCTCCGACCAGCTCGCCGAGCCGCGGCCCCCCGGCCACCACGACGATGAACACCCCCTGGAGCCGCCCGCGCATGCGGTCGGGCGCGGCCGACTGGAGGATGGTCGTGCGGAACACCGCGCTCACGGCATCCGACCCGCCCGCGAACGCCATCGCGGCGAGCGCACCCCAGAAGGCCTGCTCGCGCGTCAGCACCCCGTCGGCACCGAGCAGGGCCAGGCCCAGCCCGGTGATGCCGAGTCCCCACCCGACGATGCTCACCATGATCGCCAGGCCCTGGCGCCGCACGCCGCCGAGCCGGCCGGAGAGCAGCGTGGCGACCACGGCGCCGACCGCGCCCGCGGCATACAACGCACCGACCGTGCTGGCGCCACCACCGAGGATCACGGCGCCCGCGGCCGGGAAGATCACGCGCGGCTGGGCGAGCAGCATGGCGGCGATGTCGGCCACGAAGGTCATCCGCACGTTGGGGGCACCGCGCAGGAAGCGGAAGCCGTCGATCACCGACCCGAGCCCGGCCCGCGTCGCCCCGCCCTCCTCGTGCGGCTCGGGCGGCAGGGCCTGCAACCGCCACAGCCCCCAGAGCGCGGCCATCGTCACCAACGCGTCGACGGTGTAGGCCGCCTCGAACCCTCCCCAGTCGACGAGCAGGCCGGCCATGAGCGGGCCGACCATCATCGCGGCCGACATCGACATGACGCCGAGCGCGTTGGCCGCGGGCAGCTGGGCGCGCGGCAGGATCCGGGGGTAGATGCTCGAGCGCGCCGGCGAGCTCACGCCGAACGCGCCGCTCCACAGTGCGACGAGGACGTAGAGCACCCAGACGTTCTCGTTGCCGAGCCAGGCCTGCACCGCGCACGCGATGGAGGTGACCCACGCGACGAGGTTGGCGCCGAGCGCGACGACGCGGCGGTCGTGGTGGTCCGACAGCGACCCGCCGTAGAGCCCCATGACGACGAGCGGCACGAGCGCGAAGAGCCCGACGAGCCCCACCGCGGCCGTCGACCCGGTGATCTCGTAGACCTGGAGGCCGATGGCGACGACCGCCATCTGCGAGCCGATGTTGGAGAGGGTGAACCCGGCATACAGCCGTCGGTACGCCACGTTCTCCCGGAGCGGGGTGAGGTCCGGGAGGTGGGAGCGCAGCACCCGCCGATCATGCACGACCCCACCCTTCCCCTCCCCCGCAGCCGGGGTCCATCGGGCCACCCGGGACACCCCCGCCCCGCCGGACAGCGTTCACCGGTGAGGTGCGGGGTTCCCCGGGATGTCGACCCCGCCCGCGCGGGCATAGGGTCCGAGCATGGACAAGCCGGCGCAGATCGCCCTCCTCATCGACGCCGACAACGCGACGGCCGCCCGCATCGACGTCATCCTCGGCGAGCTGTCGAGGCTCGGCGAGACCAACGTGCGCCGCGCCTACGGCAACTGGACCAAGACGGGCCTGAAGTCGTGGCAGGAGGTGCTGCACGAGAACGCGATCCGGCCGGTGCAGCAGTTCGACCCGAGCAAGGGCAAGAACGCCAGCGACATCGCGCTGGCCGTCGACGCCGTCGAGATCCTGCACACCCAGCGCCCCGACGCCTTCGCGCTGGTGAGCTCCGACGCCGACTTCACCCCGCTCGTCATGCACCTGCGCGAGCACGGCGCGCACGTCTACGGCTTCGGCGACGCCAAGACGCCCGCGCCGTTCCAGAGCGCCTGCACCCGCTTCCTCGTGCTCAACCGCCTGTCCTCGCCCAGCGGTCAGGCGGATGCCGGACCGCTGGACGCCGCGCAGCCGCAGGCCGGGCAGGCGGAGGCCGGGCAGGCGGAGGCCGGACCGCCCGCCCCCACGCGCTCCCGCAGCCGTCGGGCGACGGCCAAGGAGTCGAGCCCGTCCACCACGACGACGGTGACCACGGCCACGGCGGCGGAAGGGAAGGCCGCCACGAAGAAGGCGGCGGCCAAGAAGACCGCGGTGACGAAGACCGCGACGAAGGCCGCGGTGCCCGCCCCCGAGACCCCGGCCCGGCTCAGCCGCGCCCAGCTGCGCGGCGACCGCAAGCTCGTCGCCCTGCTCCGCAGGGCCGTCGAGGGCGCCGCGGACGACTCGGGCTGGGCCCGCGTGGGCACCGTCGGCAACCACATCGGCAACCAGTCCTCGTTCGACCCCCGCAACTACGGCTACGCCAAGCTGAGCAAGCTCCTGGAGGCCACCGAGCTGTTCGACATGCGCGACGTGGGCGGCTCGACGATGGCGGTCCGCGAC
>DATITJ010000402.1:0-3311 GCA_035467935.1 Ornithinibacter sp. | reverse complement strand
CGCCGGCGCGCACACCACCGTCTCGGCCTGCGCCTCGGGCGCGGAGTCGATGGGCACCGGCTACGACATGATCCGTGGCGGCCGCGCCGACGTCGTCGTCGCCGGCGGCACCGAGGCCGCGATCCACCCGCTGCCCTTCGCTGGCTTCACGCAGATGCAGGCGCTGTCGACCCGCAACGACGACATGGCCGGCGCCTCGCGCCCCTATGACACCGGCCGCGACGGCTTCGTCATGGGCGAGGGCGCCGCGGTCATGGTGCTCGAGGAGTACGAGCACGCCAAGGCCCGCGGTGCGCGGATCTACGCCGAGTTCGCCTCGATCGGCATGTCGGCCGACGCGCACCACATCACCGCCCCAGAGCCCGAGGGGGCCGGCGCGTCCCGCGCGATGCGCGAGGCCGTCGAGCGCGCGGGCCTCACCGACCGCGACATCGTGCACATCAACGCGCACGCCACGTCCACCCCGGTCGGTGACGTCGCCGAGGCCAACGCCATCCGCCGGGCCTTCGGCGCCGCCGCCGACGGGATGCCGGTCAGCGCCACGAAGTCGATGACCGGTCACCTCCTCGGTGCCGCCGGGGCGCTCGAGGGGTTGCTCACGGTGCTGTCGGTGCACCACCGCCTCGCGCCCGCCGCGATCAACATCGAGGACTTCGACGAGAGGATCGACCTCGACGTCGTGCGCGGCGAGCACCGCACGCTCCCCGCCGGCGACATCGCGGCGCTCAACAACTCCTTCGGGTTCGGCGGCCACAACGTCGCGCTCGTCGTCACGAGCGTCTGACGCACCACCTCGAACCAGCGCGAGACCCGCGCGAACCGACGAAGCCCCGACTCCTCCTCGGGGCTTCGTCGGTTTCCCCGCGACCGGCCCGGCGCGGTCGTTAGGGTGCCCGAGACACAGGCACGAGGGGGCGGGATGATCGAGGACCTCAGCGAGCCGAGCGAGCCGAGCGGCCCGAGCGAGCCGGGCAGCCCGGCCGTCGGGGGGCCGCGGGCTCACGCGTCGTACGTCTCGACGCCCGTGATCCTGGAGCGGGAGGCCCGCGCCCTGGCGCGCCGCCAGCTGTCGACCCCCGGGGTCTGGAGACGCTTCGGGCTCCGGCGGCTCGGGGTGGCGGTGGCCGCGGCCGCCCTGCTCACCCTGCTCGTGGCCACCGACCGGGCGACCGTGGCCGGTGCCGGGCGCGGTGGGCTGCTCCTCCTCGTCGCCCTGGCCCTGCTCACCGCCCTCGACGCCTGGCTGATCCGTCGGCGCGTCCTGCGCGCGCACCGCACCGCCGCGATCGCGAGCTGCCCGCCGGGCACCGTGGTCGCGGGCACCTACGCGCTCGACGAGATCACCTTCGCGCTGCCCGGCCACCGCGTCGTCGTCGTCACGGCCGCCGTGACCGAGGCCGTCCACGAGGGTCGACTGCTCCTGCTCCACCAGGACGACGGCCGGGCGTGGGTCGTGCCCGACGAGCTGCTCGGCGACGGCGGGCTCGACGTCGTGCGGGCCGCCCTGGGCCCCCGGCTCGAGGAGCGGTGAGGCGTCAGCCGACCTTGTGCAGCCAGCGCACGGGGGCACCGTCACCGGCATACCGGAAAGGCTCGAGCTCGTCGTCCCAGTCGGTGCCGAGGAGCTCCTCGATCATCTCGCGCATCGCCTCGGGGCTGCCCTGGGCGAGCATGACCACCTCACGCAGGCGGTTCTCGTTGATGACCGCGTCGCCGCCGGCGGAGGTCCACGTGTGGTGGATGCCCAGGCGCGGGGTGTGCGACCAGCGCGAGCCGTCGCAGCCGGGGCTGGGCTCCTCGGTCACTTCGTAGCGCAGGTTCTCCCAGCCGCGCAGCGCCGAGGCGATGCGGGCCCCCGTGCCGGTCTCGCCACTCCAGCTCAGCTCGGTGCGCACGAGGCCGGGGGCGGCGGGCTGGTCGATCCAGTCGACGGCCACCCGGGCGCCGAGGACGCTCTCGACCGCCCAGACGACATGGGGGCACAGCGCTTTGGGGGTCGAGTGGACGTAGACCACTCCCCGCGTCAGGGTGCGCGGCATCGCAACAGACATCCTGGCCTCCTTCGCGTGCGAGGGACGTCTTCCCCAACGCCGGTGCGCGCGATGTGTGGCCAGTGGTGCTGTCGTGGACGGGCTTCACCCGGTCCGGATGCCGTGCGGTGTCGCTGTGCGGGCACGCTGCGGTGCCGTTGTGGGAGACATCATGCCCCACCGAGTGACAGCAGCACCAGTGCTCCCAAGAATCCCGTCCGTCCCAGGGGCATCAGGCCCCGTCAGGTCGTCGGCAGCGAGGTGGTGCTCGTGCCGTTGGCGTCGCTCGGGTCGGAGGAGGAGCCGGCGCCAGGACCGGGCAGGGGCCCGCTCTCGGGGGCGTCGCCGGCACCGTCCGGCATCCCACGGCCGCCGCCCTTGCCGGGGCCGCCCTCCTCGGTCGAGGTGACGGCGAAGGCCTTGTCGAGGAGCACGTGCACGCGGGTGCCGTCACTCGTGGTCGCGTCGACGACGTAGGTGCCGTCGGACAGCGCGCGCACGCTGTTCACGGTGCCACCGTCGAGCTCGGCCGTGGCCGCGGCGACCGCCTTGCTCGCGGCGTCCGCGGTGAGCGCGCCGCCGGGGTCGCGCATGCCGCGGCCGTGGTCGGCGCCGCTCGCGCCCTGCACTCCCTCGCCGGGCAGCTGGCCGTGGCCGCCGACGCCCGAGGACGAGGATGCCGCGGTCTCGCCGGCCGCGCCGGCCGCGCTGGCTGCGCTGGCTGCGCCCGTGATGCCGAGGGCGGCGGCCGCCGCGATGCCGGCCACCGCGATGGCGAGGGTCTTGTGCTGTGTCTGCATGGTGCCTCCTGTGTGGATCCTTCTGAAGACACCAGCGTCCGCGGTGGGGCTGTGGCGAGGCTGGCCCCATCGTCTGCGTGACCTGTGGGTCGTCGGGGATGCCTCGCCCTCCCCGGTAGGCTCGCGGCGGCCAGACGCCCCGTCGAGGGACACCGGGCCAGGGGCGTTAGCTCAGTCGGTCAGAGCAGCGGACTCATAATCCGTCGGTCCTGGGTTCAAGCCCCAGACGCCCCACTCGGCATCGTCGCAGGTCAGGCCGCGTTCGGTCGGGGGGCCAAGGGCTGTCCTCTCCCCCGGTGGTGCAATTGGGCGGTGCAGTTCAGCGGCTCACCGCGTCTCCTGTCGTCTCAGCGTCGGTGCCCGCCGAGAGCGTCGTTCTCGCAAGCGATCCGCGGACTTCGGTCTGCGGATATCGGGACTGCGACCACCGGCGCCTACTGGACCGTCACTTCGACACAAGGAACAGAGCGCCAGTCACGCG
>DATITJ010000401.1:0-2392 GCA_035467935.1 Ornithinibacter sp. | reverse complement strand
CCGGCCGGTTACGTGGTGCGGGTCAGCGGCCACCTCGCCCCGCACTGGTCGGCCCGGTTCGCCGGCCTGGCCATGGCCCACGACGCCGACGGCACCACCACCCTGGCCGGCGCCGTGGCCGACCAGGCCGAGCTGCACGGCATCCTCACCCGGATCCGGGACCTCGGGGTCACCCTCATCTCCGTCACGCCCACGGCGCCGTGACCGCGGCGGCGCTGCTGCTGGTACCGCGCAACGGACCTCAGAGGACGAGGTTCGCGTGCACCTCGAGCGTGGCAGTCGAGCGGTTCATCGTGATGAAGTGGATGCCGGGCGCACCCTCGTCGAGCATCCGCTGGCCGATCTCGGTCGCGATCTCGCTGCCCACCACGCGCACCGCGGCCGGGTCGTCCTTGACGGCCTCCAGGCGTGCCACCACCGCCGGCGGCAGGGGCGTGCCCATGAGCTCGGCCATCCGGTGGACCTGCCTGAGGTTCGTGACCGGCATCAGGCCCGGGGTGATCGGCAGGTCGCGGTGCGCCGCGACGCGGTCCCGCAGCCGCAGGTAGCTGTCGGCGTCGAAGACCATCTGGGTGATCGCGAAGCTCGCCCCGGCATCCGCCTTGCGCACCAGCACCTCGACGTCGTGGTCGAGGTCGGGGCTGTCGGGGTGCACGTCGGGGAACGCCGCGACGCCGATCGTGAAGTCGCCGAGGTGGCTGATGAGGGCGACGAGCTGGTCGGCGTGGTCCAGGCCCTCGGGGTGCGGGGTCCACTCGCCCCGCACGTTGCCGGGCGGGTCGCCGCGCAGCGCGAGGATGTTGCGCACCCCGGATGCCGCGTACGACCCCACCACCTGGCGCACCTGCCGCACCGACGCCCCGACGCACGTGAGGTGGGCGAGGGGGGTCAGGGAGGTCTCGTCGGCGATGCGCCCGGTGACGCGCACCGTGCGGTCCTGGGTGGTGCCGCCGGCGCCGTAGGTGACCGACACGAAGGCCGGCCGCACCCGCTCGAGCTGGCGGATGGCCAGCCACAGCTGGGCCTCCGCCTCGTCGTCCTTGGGCGGGAAGAACTCGAAGCTGATCGAGGGCCGCTCCTGCGCCAGGCGGGCCGGGATCGACGCCACGAGGTGCGCGGGCCGTCCTCCTCCGCCGTAGTGCGCCATGGCGGTGAGGGTAGTCGAGGCACCACGCCGTAGGCTCGGTGCACCCAGCATCCGACCACCGTGGTGGCCCGCCCCAGGAGGCCCCGTGACCAGCCCGCTCGACACCGCCGACCTGCGGCGCCGGGTGCAGGCCTGCCTCGACGCCGAGCTGGCGCGCCAGGCGGGGGTGCTCACCGAGCTGGGCCCCGACGTCGACGACCTCCTCGCCGCCGTGGCCGTCCTCCTGCGCGGGGGCAAGCGCCTGCGCGCGGCCTTCCTCTACTGGGGCCACCGCGCCGCCGGGCGCCCCGACTCCGACGCCCTCGTGCGCCTCGCCAGCGCCATGGAGCTCTTCCAGGCCGCCGCGCTCATCCACGACGACGTCATGGACGACTCCGACACCCGGCGCGGGATGCCGGCCGCCCACCGTGCGCTCGCGACCCGCCACTCCGAGCGCGGCTGGGCCGGCGACGGCGACCGCTTCGGCCTCGCCGGCGCCGTGCTCGCCGGGAACCTCTGCCTCACCTGGACCGACGAGGTCTACGCGACGAGCGGCCTGCCCGAGGCCGACCTCGCCCGCGGCCGGGAGGTGTTCGACCGGATGCGCACCCAGCTCATGGCCGGGCAGTTCCTCGACGTCGTCGAGTCGATGCGCCCGTGGGACGGCCTCCCCGACGCCGAGCGCGTCGAGCGGGCCGGTCGCGTCATCCGCTACAAGAGCGCGAAGTACAGCGTCGAGCACCCGCTGCTCATCGGGGCCACCACCGGCGGGCTCGACGCCGCCGGGCTCGACGCCCTGTCGCGCTACGGCCTCGACCTGGGCCGGGCCTTCCAGCTGCGCGACGACCTCCTCGGCGTCTTCGGCGACCCCGACCGGACCGGCAAGCCCGCGGGCGACGACCTGCGCGAGGGCAAGCGCACCGTGCTCCTCGCCCACGCCCTCGCCGGCTCCGGCGCGGACGAGCGCGGCCGGGTCGAGAGCCTCGTCGGCCGGCCCGACCTCGACGGTGCCCAGGTCGACGAGCTGCGCGGGATCATCGAGGGCTCCGGGGCGGTGGGCGTGCTCGAGGACGAGATCGAGCGGCTCGCGGCGTCCGCCCGCGCGGCGCTGGCCGACGCGCCCTCGCTCGATCCGAGCGCCCGCGAGGCGCTGGTCGACCTCGTCGACGTCGCGACGGCCCGGAGCGCCTGACCCGCAGGCCCTAGAAGGCCTCCTCCATGGCGCGCCGGCGCACCTCGGTCTTGAACCCGGCGCGGATCGCGTCC
>DATITJ010000400.1:0-5006 GCA_035467935.1 Ornithinibacter sp. | reverse complement strand
GTCCGCGGTGCGTTCTTCCACGCCACGACGGGTGAGACGCTCTGGCCCGACCTGCCCGACGTCGAGGAGATCACTCGGGTGCTGGGCGCCGCTCGTGCGGGGTGAGGTCGGCGGCATCGGTGTCCACGTGCCCGTCCGGGTCGCCGGACGCGGCGTCCGTGCCCTCGGCTGCGTCGTCGGCCTCCGTCGGGCTGACGGTGTCGCCCGGCACCCGCAACCACTCGGGCGTGGAGTCGTCGTCGTCGGCCACTCTGGCCTCGGCCGGCCGGGCACCCGCGTCGGGCAGCTCGGGCCGGCCCCGGGCGTCGGTGACCTCGGACCCCTCGGACCCCTCGGACCCCGCGCCCTCGTCGGCCGGGTCGCCCTCCTCGACAGAAGCCTCGGAGACGGGGTCCTGCGCGGTCTCGGGATCGGGCTGCACGGCGTCCGTCCCGTCGTCCGCGGAGGTCTCGGACGCGAGGCCGACGGCATCCTCGCCGTCCTCCCCGGCCCGGGAGACCGCGGGCAGGTCCTCGTCGTCGTCGTCGTCCACGACAGCCGGGGGGCGGGCCGTACGCGGCCGGATGCCGACCGGCGTCAGCGAGGTGCGGCGGTAGTCGTCGTACTCCTCGTCGGAGTGCACGGCGTCGTCGAGGCGGCGCAGCTGGGTCGTGAGGACGTCGACGGCGCCGACGTCCTGGTGGGCCAGGCCGTGCATGAGGGCGGCGAGCAGCCCGAGCTCGGCCACGAGCCGGGCCCGCACCAGCAGGTTGGCGTCGGGGCGCTCCACGCGCGCGTGGGCGTAGGCCTCGAGCACGGTCTCGACGGCCTCGGGCCGCGCGTCGGCGACGAGTGCGGCGAAGTCGTCGGCCGGGTCGGCCACCTTGGCGTCCTCCCAGCCGGTCATCGCGCGCACCGTGCCGGTGGAGGCGTCGGAGTCGTCGCCGAACACCGCCAGCACCTGGTCACCGGTGAGGTCGCCGTGCGTCGGTGTGGGAGCAAAACGCCACAGCGTGACGTCTTCCAGCGCCGACTCCCACCGGCTCAGCAGGCTCGTCGGCACCAGGCCGGACTCGGCCGCCCGGTCGAGCTCCGCCAGGCGGCGGGTGCGGTAGGCGTCCGCGTCGTAGGAGGGCAGCCCCGCCTCCTCGAACACGGCGGGGTCGGTGTTGTGCAGCGCCGCGATGGCGCGACCCAGCTCGGCGGCGATGCCCGGCCCCGCGGGCAGCTCGGCGTAGTCGAGGTTGTGGCCCGGCAGGTAGGGGTAGACGGCGGCGCGGCCGCCCTCCGACAGGGCGACGAAGCCCTTGGGCGCCGGCACGGCGAAGGGGAGCCGCCGGCCGAGCAGGGCGAGCAGCGACACGGTGCGGTCCATCTCGGCGCCGGCGACGTCGGTGCGGGGGGCGCGCACGACCCACCGCCGGTGCTCGGCATCCTGCACGAAGGCGACGTCGAAGCTCTGGTCGGGGGTGCTGGGGAGGGCCTCGACGCTCACCGGGTCGAGCCCGGGGACGGCGGCGCTCGCCAGGGCGGCGAGGAATGCGGGGCTGCGGTCCACGGGACCACGGTATGCCGTGCGCCCCCCATACGCTGGGATGCGTGCCCCGAGCCGACGCAATCCTGCCCGACCTGGCGCTCAGCAGGTCCGTCCTCGACCGGCGCGGAGACAGGCGCCGGGACCCCCAGCTCCTCCCGCGGCTGCTCGCCGCCCCCACCACGCGGGTGCTGCGCCTCGTCGGCGACCGGGTCGCCGTCGACACCACCGGCGCGACGGCCCACGTCGTGCTGACCCCGCCCGATGACGCCGACCGCGACCGGCTCGCCGTCTACCTCGGGGATGCCGGCGGCGCGTCGCACGTCGGGGTGGTCGCCGACGACGTGGCGACCGCGGTCGAGGGCGACCCCGCCTGGCGCACGCTGCGCTCGGTCGGGGCCGACCTCGACGACCTCGGCGCGCAGGCCTTCGCCACGACGCTCGCGGTCGCGAACTGGCACCGCACGCACGGTCACTGCCCCCGGTGCGGCACCGCGACGGTCCCGACCCTCGGGGGGTGGATCCGCCGATGTCCGGCCGACGGCAGCGAGCACTACCCCCGCACCGACATGGCGGTCATCATGGCCGTCGTCGACGTCGCCGACCGGCTGCTCCTGGCCCGCGGACGAGGGTTCCGCGGCAACGGGATGTCGGTGCTGGCGGGCTTCGTGGAGCCGGGTGAGACCCTGGCCGCGGCCGTCGCGAGGGAGGTCATGGAGGAGGTCGGGGTCGAGGTCACCGACGTGACCTACCTCGGCGACCAGCCGTGGCCGTTCCCGTCGTCACTGATGCTGGGCTTCACCTCGCGAGCCCTCGGCACCGACCTACGGCTGCAGGCCGAGGAGATCGAGGCGGCACGGTGGTTCACCCGTGACGAGCTCACCGCGGCCGTCGCCGACGGGTCGGTCGTCGTCTCCGGGCGCCTGTCGATCTCGCGGCGGATCATCGAGCACTGGTTCGGGGGGCCGATCGACTCGCCCGAGGCGACACCGCGCTGACGGTCGGCCGTTGCGTGTGGGGATCGGCGTCCAGGCGCCGATCCCCACTCACACCGGGAGGCGGTCAGGCGAGGCGGTCGCGGACCTGGGCGATCGACGGGTTGGTCGCGGCGCTGCCGTCGGCGAAGAGCAGCGTCGGCACGGTCTGGTTCCCCCCGTTGACCGACATGACGAACTCCGCGGTGCCGGGTTCGCGCTCGATGTCGACCTCGGTGAAGGCGATGCCCTCGCGCTGCAGCTGGGACTTCAGGCGCCGGCAGTAGCCGCACCACCTCGTCGTGAACATCGTGACCGTGCCCGCGGCGGGAAGGGTCTGGGCGGACTGCTGGGCGGACATCGTGCTCCTGGGTCGGGGTGGGGTACAGGCTCGTGGGGAACACCGGGCCGGCCGCTTTGCTTCCCGAGGCCCTGGTCCACAGGGCCCCGCCGGGCGGCGGTCACCGTCACCCATGGCGCCTAGGATCGACGCGATGACGACCCTGCCCGTGCACCCCGGAGCCGACGCGGTCCTCGACGCCCTCGACCCCGAGCAGCGCGAGGTCGCGGCGCACCCCAGCGGCCCGATGTGCGTGCTGGCCGGCGCCGGCACCGGCAAGACCCGCGCCATCACCCACCGCATCGCCTACGGGGTCCTCTCGGGCGTCTACCAGCCGCAGCGCGTGCTCGCCGTGACCTTCACCGCCCGGGCGGCCGGCGAGATGCGCACCCGCCTGCGCGACCTCGGGGTCGGCGGGGTCCAGGCGCGCACCTTCCACGCGGCCTCGCTGCGCCAGCTGCACTACTTCTGGCCGCAGGCCATCGGTGGCGCCGCGCCGGAGGTCATGCCGCACAAGGCCAGCGCCGTCGCCGAGGCCGGGGCCCGCCTGCGCCTACGGCTCGACGGCCCGGCCGTGCGCGACCTCGCCTCCGAGATCGAGTGGTCGAAGGTCTCGCTCCTCACCCCCGAGTCGTATGCCGCGGCCGCCACCGCCCGGCGTCGTGAGCCGCCCGCGGGCCTGGACGCCACGGCGATGGCCCGGCTCGTCGCGGCCTACGAGGAGGTCAAGACCGAGCGGGGGGTCATCGACTTCGAGGACGTGCTGCTCCTCATGGTCGGCGTCCTGCGCGAGCACGACGAGGTCGCCCGGGCCGTGCGGGGGCAGTACCGCCACTTCGTCGTCGACGAGTACCAGGACGTCAACCGCCTGCAGCAGACCCTGCTCGACCTGTGGCTGGGGGAGCGACGCGACATCTGCGTCGTCGGCGACCCCGCCCAGACGATCTACTCGTTCACCGGCGCCTCGCCCGAGCACCTCCTCGGCTTCCGTGCGCGCCACCCCGAGGCGCGCACCGTCGAGCTCGTGCGTAACTACCGCTCGACGCCGCAGGTCGTCGGCCTGGCCAACCTCGTGCTCCGTGGGCCCGGCGGACAGCGGCGCTCTGGCTCGGTAGAGCTGCGGGCGCAGCGCGACGAGGGCCCGGCCCCCGAGCTCCACGTGGCCGCCGACGACCCCGACGAGGCGGCATTCGTCGCGACCCGCGTCGAGGCGCTCCTCGCCCAGGGGCACGGCCCGTCCGAGATCGCGGTGCTCTTCCGCACCAACGGCCAGAGCCAGGGCTTCGAGTCGGCGCTGGCCGAGCGCGGCATCCCCTACCTCGTGCGCGGTGGCGAGAGGTTCTTCTCGCGACGCGAGGTCCGCGACGCGATCGTGCTGATGCGCGGTGCCGCACGCTCCGACGACGGCGAGGTGCCGCTGCCCGACCTCGTGCGCGACGTGCTCCTCGGAGCCGGGTGGACCCGCGAGGCGCCGACGAGCGGCGGTGCGGCCCGCGAGCGGTGGGAGTCGCTCGCGGCGCTCGCCGGCCTCGCCGACGACCTGCACGCCACCGAGCCCGAGGCCCGCCTGCCCGCTCTCGTCCGCGAGCTCGAGGAGCGGGCGTCGGCCCAGCACGCCCCCACGGTGCAGGGCGTCACGCTCGCCTCGCTGCACGCCGCCAAGGGCCTGGAGTGGGACACCGTCTTCCTCGTGGGCTGCTCCGACGGCCTGCTGCCCATCTCGATGGCCGACACCCCCGAGGCGGTCGAGGAGGAGCGTCGTCTGCTCTACGTCGGCGTCACGCGGGCCCGGGAGCGCCTCGTCCTGTCGTATGCCGGTGCCCGCACCCCCGGTGCCAAGGCAACCCGCCGCCCGTCGCGGTTCCTCGACGGCACCGAGTCCGTGCTCGGGTCCGCGGCCCGCAGCCAGCCCAAGCGCCGGCGCGGGCCATCCGCAGGGGGCGGCCGCGGCGCCGTGCCGGTCCGCTCGACCTGCCGTACCTGCGGCGCCGACCTCGGCACGGCTCGTGAACGCACGATCGGCCGGTGCTCCACCTGCCCGGCGACGATGGACGAGCAGCTGTTCGAGGCGCTGCGCGAGTGGCGGCTCGCCACGGCCCGCGAGGCCGACGTGCCGGCATTCGTCGTCTTCACCGACGCGACGCTCACCGCCATCGCCGAGCGCGTGCCCACCGACACC
>DATITJ010000399.1:0-3327 GCA_035467935.1 Ornithinibacter sp. | reverse complement strand
CCCTCCTGTGACCACACACCACACCCCCTGGCACGTCGATGACGCCGACCTGCTCGGGTACGCCGCGGGCACCACCTCGCCGGTCCTGTCCACGTCGGTCGAGACGCACCTCGTGGGCTGCGCCACCTGCCGCGAGCGGCTCGGGGCCGGAGTGGAGCAGGACCAGGTGGAGGAGGCCTGGAACCGGCTGGCCGACGTCGTCGACCGGCCGTCGCCCGGCCTCATCGACCGGCTCGGGTGGGGGCACCGGCTCGCCAGGTCGACGATCGCGACCCCGACGATGGTCGCCGCCGCGCTCTGCGCGGTCGCCCTCGTCACTCTCGTCCCTCTGGTCGCAGCCGCCGTCGCCGGAGACGCCGCGATCGTGGCCCTGCTCGTGGCCGCGCCGCTCGCGCCGGTCGCCGCGGTGGGCCTGGCCTACCGCGAGTGGGCGGACCCCGCCGGCGAGATCAGCCTCGCGACACCGTCAGCGGGCCTCCGCCTCGTCGCGATGCGCGCCCTGGTGGTGTCCGTCGGCGCCCTCCTCGCCGCGACGCTCGCCCTGCTCGTCGTCGGGGTGTGGGTCGACGTGACGGCCGCCCTGGTCTTCTCCTGGTGCCTCCCTGGCTTGGCGCTGTCGGCCCTCGTGATGCTTGCGGGGACGACTCGACTTGACCCGTTGCAGGTCGCCGGGGTGCTGGCGGTCGGCTGGGCGGCGGCCGTCCTGGCCGGATCGGTCACCGGGCGCAGCCTGCGCCCGGAGGCCGTCCTCGAGGTGGTCGCGAGCCCCGCCCTCCAGGCCATGGCGCTCACGGTCGCCCTCACCGCGTTGTCTCTCACCGTCGCCCGACGGGACACCGTCTCCTACCGGAGGACCGCATGACCACCACGATGACGGTCGCATCTCTCGAGATCGACCAGCTGACCAAGAGCTTCGGCGGGACTCGAGCCGTCGACCACGTGTCGATCTCCGCCAGTCGCGGCGTGGTCGGCCTGCTCGGCCCGAACGGCGCCGGCAAGACGACCCTCCTGCGGATGGTTGCGACGGTGCTCGCCCCGGATGAGGGCCGGCTCCGCCTGCTCGGCCTCGACACGAGCGACCCCGGCGAGCGCACCGAGATTCGGCGCCGCCTGGGGTACCTGCCCCAGTCGCCCGGCCTCTACCCCGGGTTCACCCCCTTCGACCTCGTCGACTACGTCGCCGTGCTCAAGGAGCACACCGACCGCGAGTGGCGCCGCGAGGAGACCCGCCGCGTGCTCGAGTCGGTCGGCCTCACCGACGTCATGCACCAGAAGATCCGCCGTCTCTCCGGCGGGATGAAGCAGCGGGTCGCGCTCGCCGCTGCGATGGTCGGCAGCCCGGATCTCCTCGTCCTCGACGAGCCGGCGAACGGGCTCGACCCCGAGCAGCGGCTCCAGCTGCGCTCGCTGCTCAGCCAGTCATCGACCGTCCTGATGTCGACCCACAACATCTCCGAGGTCGCCGCGCTGTGCCAGAGCGTCTACGTGATGTTCTCCGGCCGGGTCAGCTTCACCGGCACACCGGCCGAGCTCGCCGGCCTCGCTGCCGGGCGGGTGTGGGAGGACGACGCGCAGGACCCGCGCGCCATCCGCAGCTGGATCACGGCGACGGGTGCCTTCCGACACCTCGGCCAGCCGCCCGCCGGAGCCCAGGTCGTGGACCCCACGCTGGACGACGGCTACCTCCTCCTCGCCCGCGAGGAACACCGGTGACCCCCGCCGCTTGGCTGGCGCCCACCGCTCGCGCCGTGCCCTGGCAGCCGCTGGCGGGAGTCGCTGCCTGCCTCGTCGTGGTCTGCGCCCTCGCGGCTGCCCTCGACAGCTGGCCGGTCGGTGTCCTCGACGTCGCCGCGGCCGGGCTCGCGGCGGCCGTCGTCGCGGGACTGCGGGACACCGCCGAGGACCTGCTCAGTGCGATGCCGACCTCCGCGGCCACGCGCCGAACCCGGCGGCAGGTGCTGCTCGTGCCCGCGGGCCTGGCGGTGTGGCTGGCCTACCTCGGGGCGGGCCACCTGTGGGCGCCCGAGCTGGGCTGGCCGATCGGTGCCTTCGTGGCCCTCGTGGCGACCGGCTCCGCGGTGGCGGTGTGGGCGCCCCGACGGGTCGCCGTGGAGGCGGGGGTCGCTGCCCCGCTGTTGTGGCTGGCGCTCGCCCGCGTGGGCACCGCTCTGGACCCGCAGTACGCGCACGTGGTGTTCGCGTTCGAGCACCACCCGTGGATCGTCACCGCCGCGGCCGTCACCGCGACCCTGATGGGAAGGAATCGATGAGCACCCTCACCAAGGCTCGTCCCCGGCTGGCCGCCGACCCACAGGCCCCCCTGTGGGCTCTGGCCCGGATCGAGGCCCGCCGGATGCTGCGACACCCGGCGCCGTGGATCGGCATCCTGATGTGGGCGGCATCCAACGCGTTCACCCTCCTGTCACCTCCACGCTGGCCCACCGCCCAGTACCAGGAGCTGACGTACTCGATGACGTACCTGTGCCTGGGCGTCTCC
The DNA here is from genome assembly GCA_035467935.1 of Ornithinibacter sp. Lineage (GTDB taxonomy): Bacteria > Actinomycetota > Actinomycetes > Actinomycetales > Dermatophilaceae > Fodinibacter. The sequence continues at coordinate 830 of DATITJ010000399.1, read as the reverse complement.
GTGGCGACCGCCTATGCCTTCGGCCGGGAGCGCAGCAACCTCTCCGAGGAGGCGCCGATGCCGGCCCACCACCGGGCCGCCGCTCGCCTCCTGGGCTGCCTGTCACTCGTCGGGCTCGTCGCCCTCGCCGTCGCCGTCGGCGCCCTGTGGCTCCGGCTGGCGGGGGGCGTCGCCCTGGGTGTCGAACCCGGCCGGACCCTCCATGCACACTTCACGTCCGCGGAGCTCCTCCAGCCGGTCGTCCTGACGGCGTTCGCCGTGGCCCTCGCGGCAGCGGTCGTGCACGTGGTGAGGCACCCGCTCGCGGCCTCCATCCTGCTCTTCGTCATGTGGTTCATCGCCGGGCCGGCGTACTGGGTCGTCAACGGACCCGTGCTGAGGTGGTTCGCCCCGGTGCAGGTGCAGCCTCTCGAGCTCAATGTCGCACCGCCGGGCACCGACCCGCTCACCCTCCCGGCCGGCTGGCTGCTCCAGCCTCCCGGGGAGTTCCAGGACCACTGGGCACGGATCGTCGTCGTGCCCGAGCTGGCGGCGTGGCACGGGGTCTACCTGCTGGGCGTCACCCTGCTGGCCGCGGCGGTCGCGATCCCCGTGTACCGGCGCCGCCTCGCCGCGCTGGGTGCCGTCCTGGCCGTCGTCGCGGTCCTGATCCAGGCGAGCGTGACGCCGTGAGGCGGCTCGCGGTGGCCGTGCTCGCGGCCGGCGCCGTGCTGGCGGGGGGCGCCGCGCCGGCCGACGACGACGGCGAGGTGATGGCGACGGGCGGGGCCGGAGGTGTCGACGCGCCGGCAGCCGCGGGCACGGTGGGGCCCCCTCCTGCACGCGCGGCC
>DATITJ010000398.1:0-8196 GCA_035467935.1 Ornithinibacter sp. | reverse complement strand
GACCCGAGCGGGCGGCATCCGGTCGTCCGGGCGGCGCCCGTGGGGTGTTGCGCTGACAGCGGACAAGGGCGACGCGCCCACGGGGTGCGGGCTTCAATGGAGGTAGCCGACCGTGCCGACAGGTAGCGTCTGGCTCGTTGCATCCAGCCGAGGGAAGGTACATCCGTGGCACGCGTGGGAGAGACCAGCGACCTGCTGAAGTGCTCCTTCTGTGGCAAGTCGCAGAAGCAGGTCAAGAAGCTCATCGCCGGTCCGGGCGTCTACATCTGCGACGAGTGCATCGACCTGTGCAACGAGATCATCGAGGAGGAGCTCGCGGAGTCCAGCGAGCTCGGGCTCGACGAGCTCCCCAAGCCCCGCGAGATCTTCGACTTCCTCGAGCAGTACGTCATCGGCCAGGACGTCGCGAAGAAGGCCCTCGCCGTCGCCGTCTACAACCACTACAAGCGCATCCAGGCCGGGGAGTCGGCGGTCGGCAAGAAGGACCCCGAGCACGTCGACATCTCCAAGTCCAACATCCTGCTCATCGGCCCCACGGGCTGCGGCAAGACCTACCTCGCGCAGACCCTCGCGAAGATGCTCAACGTCCCCTTCGCCATCGCCGACGCGACGGCCCTGACCGAGGCCGGCTACGTCGGTGAGGACGTCGAGAACATCCTCCTCAAGCTCATCCAGGCCGCCGACTACGACGTCAAGAAGGCCGAGACGGGCATCATCTACATCGACGAGGTCGACAAGATCGCCCGCAAGTCGGAGAACCCCTCGATCACGCGTGACGTGTCCGGCGAGGGCGTGCAGCAGGCGCTGCTGAAGATCCTCGAGGGCACGACCGCGTCGGTGCCGCCGCAGGGTGGCCGCAAGCACCCGCACCAGGAGTTCATCCAGATCGACACGACGAACGTCCTGTTCATCGTCGGTGGTGCGTTCGCCGGCCTCGAGAAGCTCATCGAGTCGCGCAACGGCAAGAAGGGCCTGGGCTTCGGCTCCGAGCTGCACAACCCCAAGGACCTCGCCGACAGCATCCACGAGGTCATGCCCGAGGACCTCATGAAGTTCGGGCTCATCCCCGAGTTCATCGGCCGCGTGCCGGTCATCACCACGGTGGCCCCGCTCGACAACGCCGCGCTCGTGCGCATCCTCACCGAGCCGCGTAACGCCCTCATCAAGCAGTACCAGAAGATGTTCGAGATCGACGGGGTCGTCCTGGAGTTCACCGAGGACGCCGTCGCGGCGGTCGCCGAGCAGGCCCTCGCGCGCGGCACCGGCGCCCGTGGGCTGCGCGCGATCATGGAGGAGGTCCTCCTCCCCACGATGTTCGACGTGCCCAGCGACGCCGAGATCGCCAAGGTCGTCATCAACAGCGAGGTCGTCTACAAGAACGTCAACCCGACGATCGTGCGTCACGACGACGACACGAGCCGCAAGCGCACCCCGCGCAAGCGCTCCGCCTGACCCGCCTGATCCGCCTGGGCTGCCTCGACTAGGCGCCCCGGGTCGCCGAACGCAGCTGCCAGGCGAGACCGGCGACGAGCCCCAGCGCCACGGCAGCGACCCACGGGGCCCACCCCTGCGGCGTGGACGTCGCGGCGACCCCGACCCCTGCTGCCGCGACACCCACCCAGACGAGCGCCGCGGCCTGGAGCAGCCAGCGTCGGGCGGTCTCGCCGGGCAGGTCGGCCCGGCGCGGCCACGACCCCAGCAGGGTCAGGGCGAGGTGGGTCACGAGCACGGCCGTGGCCGAGGCGGCCGTGAGCACCCAGGCGAGGACGGAGCGGGGCTCGGCCGTGGGCGCGGCCACCGTCAGCACCTGCACGACAAGGAGCGCGACGGGCCCCCACCCGAGGGGCCGCTGCAGCGCCCAGAGCGTCGCCACCCCGAGGGGGACCAGGGCGAACGGGACGAACGACGGCAGGGCCGCGCCCGCCACGAGGAGCACGAGCAGGTCGGCGCCGAGCACGCTGCCGGTGGCAGCGGCCCGCCACGTGCGGTTGGGGATCACCGGGCCACCACCCTCGGGCCGCGGGACCGGCGGGTCGCCTGGCGCAGGACGGTGTCGAGCGACCCCGCGCCGCGCCACGCGATGACCGGCACACCAGCGGCCGCGCAGCGGTGCGCCTCGCGCTCACGGTCGAGCAGGCGCAGGCGCCACACGAGCCGGGCGAGCCGGGCGTCGTCGACCCCGGTGGCAGAGCGCAGCGCGTCGTCGGTGGCCGCCTGCGCACTCAGCTCGGGCGGCAGCGTGTCGACGACGATGACGGAGTGGCCGGTGCGGGCGAGCCGCACGGCGTGGGCGAGTGGCTCGGCGGAGACCAGGCTCGACAGCAGCACGACCAGGGCGCCCGGCGGGACCGACCGCCTCAGCTGGGCCCGCAGCGCGCGCTCGTCGCCGACCGTGCCGCGACTGGGTTCGGCGCGCCCGAGGCCGCGCAGCACCCGCGAGAGCTGGTGGTGGCCCCCGACGGCCGGGACCTCGACGATGGCGGCGCCGCCGAGCACCGACAGGCCCACGCGGTCACCGGTCGTGAGGTAGTGGGCAGCCACGGCACCGGCGGCCTCGACCGCGACGTCCAGGCTCGAGCGGCGACCGTGCGCGAGGTCGCGCTCACCGATGTCGCGGATGGCGTCGACGACGACCCGCACCTCGGCGTCCTGGTCGGCAAACGTCGTCGTGACGTGGAGGGTCCCCGTGCGCAGCGACACCGGCCAGTGGATGCGACGCAGCCGGTCGCCGGTGCGGAAGGCCCGCACCTCGGCGAGCTCCGTGCCACCCCCGACGCGGGCTCCCCGGTGCTGGCCGACGAGCCCCACCGGGTGCGGCAGGGAGGCGCGCGAGGTGAAGGTGCCGGGCGTCGGCATGGTGGCGACCGACTCGGTGCGCTGCTGCGGCCAGGTCCAGGCGAACGACGCGAAGTCCCCGAACGCCCCGACCTGGGCCGGCCCGAGCCGGCGCGCTCCCCAGCGGTCGCTGCGGGCGGTGACCGCGACCGGCACGGTCGCCCCGTCGGTCACGGCGCCGGCGACGTGGCCGTGCTCGGGGGTCATGGTGGTCCAGCGGTCGCCGGGCAGGTGGGCCGCGACGTCGCGCAGCCCCGGCACCGCGGCCACGTCGACGCGCCACGTCACGGTGTCGCCCTCGTGGGCCTGCTCGTCGCTGAGCCGGCTCGACACCGTGGGCGTGGCGGTGGGCCGGGTGACGAGCGACCAGATGACGAGGGTGACGAGCGGCGCGCCGATGACGGCGAGGTCTCCCCGACCGCCCACGGCCGCCGCGACGAGCACGACGACCCCGATCGCGGCGGCGCGACCGAGCGCGCGGGTGGGCCGCCAGGGGGAGCTCACGACGGGCGGACCGCGGTCCGCGGCGTCGGGACGGTGCGCAGCAGGTCGGCGACGATGCTGCCCGAGGACACCTCGCTCATCCAGAGCTCGGGGCGCACGACGACCCGGTGCTCGAGGACCGCAGGGGCGATGGCCTTGACGTCGTCGGGGGTGACGTAGTCACGGCCGCGGATCACGGCATACGCCCGTCCCACGAGCATGAGCGCGAGCGACCCGCGCGGGGAGGCGCCCAACAGGCTGTGCTCGTGCTCGCGGGTCGCGCGGGTGAGGGCGACGCAGTAGCGCCCGACCTCCGGGGAGACGGTGACGTCCTCCATCGTGGCCTGCAGGTCGAGCAGCTCGGCGGCGTCGACGACCTGGCGCACCTCCTGGTCCTCGCGGCGGCGGGCCATCCGGCGGCCGAGCACCTCCCACTCGCCGTCGGCGTCGGGGTAGCCGAACGCGACCCGCACCAGGAATCGGTCGAGCTGCGCCTCGGGCAGCGGGTAGGTGCCCTCGTACTCCACGGGGTTGGCCGTCGCGAGCACGTGGAAGGGCTGCGGCAGCGGGAAGGTCTGGCCCTCGACGGTGACCTGGTGCTCCTGCATGGCCTCGAGCAGCGCAGCCTGCGTCTTGGGGGGCGTGCGGTTGATCTCGTCCGCGAGGAGGAACCCGGTGAACACCGGCCCCTTGCGGAACTCGAACTCGCGTCGGCCCTGGTCGTAGACGAACGAGCCGGTGAGGTCTGCGGGCAGCAGGTCGGGGGTGAACTGCGCCCGGGTGAAGTCGAGCCCGAGCGCACGGGCGAAGGTGCGGGCGGCGAGGGTCTTGCCGAGCCCGGGGAAGTCCTCCATCAGGACGTGCCCCCCGGCCAGGACGCCCGCGAGGACCACCTCGGTCGCGGCGCGCTTGCCGACGACGGCGGTGTCGACCTCGTCGAGGATGGCGTTCGCGCGGCGGTGCGCGGTGGGGATGTCGGTCATCTAGGGCTCCTTCGTGGGGAGGGCTTCGAGGGCGCTGATGAGGGTCTCCGCCTCACGCAGGTCGACCCGGCGGGGTGGGGCGCCGAGGTACGCGGCGAGGGGTCCGTCGCCGAGTCCACGCCCTCGGGCCCGGTCGTCCGCGCTGGCCCGCACGAGGTCGTGGAGCTGGCCGTCGGCGGTGGTGTCGGAGGTGGTGGGGGAGAGCAGGCGCCGCAGCGTCGCGATGCCGGGCTCCGGGGGAACGTCGTCGCCGCGGTCCGGCAGCCAGTCCCAGTCGAGACCGTCGTGGCGCAGCAGCGGCGGCACGGCGAGCAGGAACCCCGCGGTGACGGCCACCGTCGCGGTGGCGAACAGGACCACCGGGCCGCGCAGGACGATGAGCAGCACGAGGGCGACGGCGGCCCCGGCCGCGAGGAGCAGCGGTCGCGACGCGGTGCGCTCGCCGTCAACCACGGGGCGCTCGAACCGCCTCGGGTGCCCCGGACGCCTCGGCCCGCTGGTCGGCGTCGAGGGCCCGGTATGCCGTGGCGGCCCGCGCACGGTCGGCCTCCGTGAGCGGGTGGTGCGACCAGCGGGCCTCACGGTAGAGACCGGCCAGGGTGGCCAGCGTCGCGGGGTCGACCGGGTAGCGACGCAGGACGTCGAGGCTGACCTCGCTCGACGTGCGGGACGGCGGCAGCGGCACCCCGGCCTCGCGCAGGGTCGCCTCGAGGTGGGACCAGGCGGCGACGATCCCCTCGGCGGGGGTGCCGGCCGACAGGGCCGAGAGGCGGTCGGACGCGTCTGCGGTCACCGCCACGGCCAGCGCCTCGAGGTCGAGGCCGGGCGCGTCGGCGGCCGCGGGCGTGCGGCGGTCACGGCCACGCCACCAGGCGCGCACGAGGAGCACGAGGCCCAGTGCGGCACCGGCGACCACGAGCCCGACCGCGGTCCAGCCGACGATCGCCGCCACCGTGTCGCTGGTGGTCGCGCCCGTCCCGCCGCTGACGTCGCGGTCGAAGTCCCCCATGCCCCCCGGGAGCTCGTCGTCGGCCCCGATCTGCCGCACCCCCGGGCCCCCCCGCAGGCCGGGGATGACCCGCTCGGGCCGTGGGATGGCCGCCGCCCACACGACGAACAGCAGGGTCAGCACACCCAGCGCCGCGACGGCGGGGCGTCGGCCGAGCGCGTTGACCGCTGGCTCGCGCGACTGCACCGTCCCAGCCAACCAGATCGGTGTGACCCTGCCAACCGGTCCCGTGGTGGCGATCGGGCGAGAAGAACGTAACGATGGGGGGGTGGTGATGGCCTACCGACTGCGCGCGGGGGACACCGGGCCCGTGCAGCAGTCACCGGTGACCTGCGGGTCGGCGTGCCTCACGGTGGCCCGGATGCTCGTCGACCCCCTGTTCGCGTCGTGGATCCGCACGGGCCAGCCGCGCCTTCCCGGCTCACCCGACGGCGACACCCAGGCCGAGCGGTTCGCCGCCTACGAGCGGGTCGTCATGCACCGCACCAACAGCCTCTTCGCGGCGGGCCTGGGCCCCGGGCTGCCGTGGCCGCGCGCGCTCGGCACCCCACCGTGGGGTGCCCGGCGCGAGCTCGAGCTGGGCGCCGCGCGCCGCGGCACGCGCTACACCCTCGACCTCCTGCGCACCGACGACGAGCGCGAGCTCGTCGCGGCCTTCGACACCCTCGTCGACGTCGTCGCGGAGGGCGAGCCGGCCCTGCTCTACGTCGGCAGCCCGCTGAGCCCGCGCCACGTCGTGCTCGTGCTGCCCGGCGACGGCGATCGCATGCTCGACGTCTACGACCCGGGGTCGGGGCGCGTGGGGCACCTGCGCCGTGACACGGTCGTCACCCGCCAGCTCGACCTCAGCGGCTGGGACGTGCCGTGGATGGCGGTGCGCCCCACGGGGCTCCGGTCGGTGCGGTCCCGGGCCTACGCCCCGGCCCCCGGCACCGCCCACGCCTGACCGGAGGGCCGGAGGGGTGCGGGCGTCGGTCAGGCGGTGGGCTTGGCGACCGCCACGAGCTCGATGTCCCGCGCACCGACCTCGTCACCCTCGGCGAGGTCGAGCGAACCCGTGAGCTTGCCCGCGGCGCGCAGGTCGGCCTCGGCGGAACGCACGTGTGCCAGCGCGGCATCCGGCCCGACGAGGGTCATCGAGGGCACCTCGGCCCGCATGCCCACCTTGGCCTCCGACTTGGCCCTGCGCACGACCGCCAGCGCCGCCCCGACGGAGCCGAGCACCGCCGCGTCACCACCGGCGGGCACCTCGTCGACCGTCGGCCAGGTGGCACGGTGCACCGAGCCGTCGTGGGTCCACGACCAGACCTCCTCGGTGACGTAGGGGAGGATCGGCGCCAGCAGGCGCAGCACGACGTCGAGCGAGATCCGCAGCGTCGCACGGGCACTCGCGGCCGCGGCGTCCCCCTGGGCGCCGTAGGCACGGTCCTTGACGAGCTCGAGGTAGTCGTCGCAGAACGCCCAGAACCACTGCTCGGTGACCTCGAGGGCTCGGGTGAAGTCCCACGCCTCGAAGCCGGCACTGGCCTTGGCGACGACGTCGCGCAGCCCGGCGAGGAGGGAGAGGTCGATCGGCTGGGTCACCTGCGCGGCGATCTCCCCCTCGACGTCCCCGAAGGACAGCGCGAACTTGCTCGCGTTGAGCACCTTGATGGCCAGGCGGCGGCCGACCTTGATCTGGCCGGTGTCGTAGGCGGCGTCGGTGCCGAGGCGACCGCTCGCGGCCCAGTAGCGGACGGCATCCGCGCTGTGCTCCTTGAGGAGGTCCTCGGGGGTCACGACGTTGCCGCGCGACTTGCTCATCTTCTTGCGGTCGGGGTCGAGGATCCACCCGCTGATCGCGGCGTCGGTCCACGGCACCGAGCCGTGCTCGAAGTGCGAGCGCACCACGGTCGAGAACAGCCAGGTGCGGATGATGTCGTGGCCCTGCGGGCGCACGTCCATCGGGAAGACCTTCTCGAAGAGCGGGTCGGTGCCCGTGCCCGCGGCGTCGCGCCAGCCACCGGCGATCTGCGGGCTCATGGACGACGTGGCCCACGTGTCGAAGATGTCGGGGTCGCCGACGAAGCCCCCGGGCACGCCCCGCTGGTCCTCGGTGTAGCCGGCGGGCGGGTTGGCCGCGGGGTCGACCGGGAGGTCGGCCTCGGCCGGCACGAGGGGCTGCGAGTGGTCGGGCTCGCCGTCGGCATCGAGGGGGTACCACACGGGGATCGGCACGCCGAAGAACCGCTGGCGCGACACGAGCCAGTCCCCGTTGAGGCCGCCGACCCAGTTCGCGTAGCGGCTGCGCATGAACGCCGGGTGGAAGTCGATCTCCTCGCCACGCGCGATGAGCGCGGCGTTGAGGGGGGCGTCGCGGCCGCCGTTGCGGATGTACCACTGGCGCGAGGTGACGATCTCGAGCGGCTTCTCCCCACGCTCGTAGAAGTTGGCCTTGCGCTGGGTGGGCGTCGGCTCGCCCTCGAGGTCGCCGCTCTCGCGCAGCGCGCTCACGACCGCCTCGCGGGCCCCGAATGCCGTCCTGCCGGCCAGCTCGGCGTCGTACAGGCGCTCGCCCGGCCTGCCGAGGAGCCACTCGGGCACCTCGCGCTGGAAGCGCCCCGTGCGGGTGACGACGGACCGCGTGGGCAGGCGCAGCTCGCGCCACCAGAGCACGTCGGTGAGGTCGCCGAAGGTGCAGCACATCGCGATGCCGGCGCCCTTGTCCATCTCGGCCGCCGGGTGCGCGAGCACCGGCACCTCGACGCCGAACAGCGGCGTCCGCACCGTCGTGCCGAACAGCGGCTGGTAGCGCTCGTCGTCGGGGTGGGCGATGAGCGCCACGCAGCTCGGGACGAGCTCGGGGCGGGTCGTCTCGACGTGGATGGGCCCGGTCGCGCCGTGGAA
>DATITJ010000397.1:0-2318 GCA_035467935.1 Ornithinibacter sp. | reverse complement strand
CCGGGCCCGTAGTGCGGTCCGCGGGCGACGACGAGGCGAAGCCGCTCGGTCGTGCCGGCATCCGCCAGCGACGCCACGACGTAGTCGGCGCCGTCGGGTCCGGCCTCGATGACCTGTCCGATGCGGGTGTCGATCTCGGTGAGCTGCTGCGTGCGCGAGGTGGGCGCCGGCTCGCCCTCGGCGACGTCGTCGGGGTCGCGCAGGGAGCCGACGTCGACGAGGGTCACCGGGCACGCGTTGACGTCCTCGAGCAGCTGGGCCGACGACCACGGGCTCGCCTGGTCGACCGTGCCGTCGGAGCGGGCGCCGCCGAGGGGGGCCCAGTCGCCGACGGTGCGGACACACGCCCTGCCGGCCTCCGCGGTGTCGGCGAGCAGCCCCGGCTGCGTGTCGAAGCGCTCCGCCTCGGCGGCGTCGACGAGGGCCGACCAGCCAGCGACCGCGTCACCCACGACCGACGGAGCGGTGGTGCAGGGTCGGTCGGCGGGGTTCGCGGCATCCCCCTCCCGGGGTGCGGCGGCGCGGCCGCCGGCCGAGAGGCCGAGCCAGCCGTCGGCGGGGCAGGTGTTGGAGTACACCGAGCGCACCGACAGGGCGGCCGAGGAGCCGTCGCGCAGGAGCACCCAGAGTTGGGGAGTGGCCTCCTTCGAGACGTCGGCCCAGCTGATGCCGCCCGTGCCGATGAGGACGACGGCCCCCGACGGCTCCGCCGCGTCGGCGTCGCTCGGGGAGGTGACCGCGAGGAGGAATGCCATGGCGACGGTCGCCATGGCGACCGTGACGGCGAGGGCTCTGCGCAGCACGGGGCAAGGTTACGTGGCGGTAGGTGCGCGCCCGAACCAGCCGGCCCACGGGTTCCACGCAGGCGCGTGTGGTGCGCGACAGCACGCTGCGACAGGCCCGCGGATGCCGTCGGCGCCCCGGCCGACCGCCAGAATGGTCCCGTGAGCACCCCGGCGACCCGCACCGTCCCCCGTCACCGGTGGCTGCTCGCCGCAGGGCTCATCGCCCTCGCGTCGCTGCCGGTCGTGCTGCGCTACCTCGTGTTCTGGCCGCTCGACCAGTGGCAGGTCGACGTCGAGGTCTACCGCGAGGCGGGCGTGTCGATCCTCACGGGCCGGCCGATCTACTCCACCCTCACCGAGAGCCCTCAGCTGCTGCCGTTCACCTACCCGCCGTTCGCGGCGATCCTGGCGATCCCCCTCGCCCTCGTGCCGTTCGGGGCGGCCGGCTGGCTCTGGACCGCCCTGCAGGTCCTCGCCACCACCGCGATCGTCTGGTATGCCGGGTACCGCCTCATCCACCGCGCCGGCGCCTGGGTGCCCCTCGCCCTCGTGGCCCTCACCGCGCCGATGCTCTGGCTGCACCCGGTGAGCGACGGCATCCGCTTCGGGCAGGTCAACGCGTTCATGGTGCTGGCCTGCCTGATGGACCTGCGCGAGCCGCGACCCGGGCTCATCCGCCGGGTGCCGCGCGGAGTGCTCGTGGGGCTTGCGATGGCGGTCAAGCTCACGCCCGGTGTCTTCGTCGTGCACTTCCTCGTGACCCGGCGCTGGAAGGAGGCGGCCACGGCGGTCGGCACCGCGGTGGCGGTGACGCTCGGCGCCTGGGTCCTCCTGCCGCAGGCGTCGTTCGCGTTCTGGGGCGGTGCGTTGCAGGACCCCGCCCGCCTCGGGCCCAACATGGGCACGTCCAACCAGTCGCTGCGCGGCTTCCTCCTGCGCGTCGGGCCGGAGGGGTTGCCGGGCACGGCCATCTGGCTCGCGTGCGTCGCCGTCGTCGGCGTGTTCGGATTCTGGCTGGCCCGGCGCCTGCACGAGCAGGGCGACACCATCGGCGAGGTCGCCGCCGTGGGGCTGATGGCCTGCCTGCTCTCACCCGTGGCGTGGATCCACCACTTCCACTGGGTCGTCGTCGTCGTGTTCGCCCTGCTCGGCGCCGACCCGCTGCGCGACCGCCGCCGGCTGTGGGCCGGGCTCGGGGTCACGGCGTTCTTCCTGTGTCGCCTGCCGTGGTGGGGCATCTCGTGGCTCAACCACCGCGACTGGCCCGAGCTGCCCGGCCGGGTGCTGCAGAACGCCGACGTGTTCGGTGCGCTCGGCGCCCTCGCCCTGCTCTGGTGGGTGACCCGGCCCCCGGCTCGCGACCGAGAGCCCGGCCCGGAGGCTCACAGGATGCCGGCGACCTCCAGCGCGGTGTAGGCGGCGAGCAGCAGGCAGACCGTGCCGCCGATGCGGCGGATCGTCGACAGCCGCATCCTCGTGAGCAGGGTGCGGCCGAGCGCGGCGGCGAGGCCCGACACCGCCGCGAGCGCGAGG
>DATITJ010000396.1:0-5871 GCA_035467935.1 Ornithinibacter sp. | reverse complement strand
GACGCCGTGCGCCGAGAAGACGACCGTCGCACCCTCGGGCACCTCGTCGGTCTCGTCGACGAAGATCGCGCCACGCTTCTGCAACGTCGTGACGACGTGCTTGTTGTGGACGATCTCCTTGCGCACGTAGACCGGGGAGCCATAGAGCTCGAGGGCCTTCTCGACCGTGACGACGGCCCGGTCGACGCCCGCGCAGTACCCGCGGGGGGCGGCGAGGAGCACGCGCTTGGTGGAGTCAGCCATGTCCTCCATCGTAGGTGCCGCCCCGCCGGGCCCCGAATCCGCGACCGGTCAGAACGCCCGCGGCCCGAAGCGCTGCCGGGCCACGAACGCCGCGAGGAGCCCGAGGACCGCGCCGACCGCGTCGACACCGCCCCCGCCATCGCAACCTCGCCCGCTGCAGCGGGCGATGACCCGCGCGGCGCGGCGGCGCGCGAGGCCCCCTGACGGCGGCGCCTCCTAGAGTGCTCCGCATGAGCACCCCGGCGCCCCAGGGCCGCGGTCCGCTGCCCGAACGGGCGGTCGACACGACGGCCGAGCAACCGTGGCCGGTGCGCCTGCTCTCCCTGAAGATCTCCGACTACGTCGACAAGATGTCGGTGCTGTGGGTCGAGGGCCAGGTCGTGCAGCTCACCCGCCGACCCGGCGCCCGCACGGCATACCTGACGCTGCGCGACGCCGACGTCGACCTGAGCCTGTCGGTCTCCATCCACGTCAACGCCCTCGACGCCATGCCTGGCCCGCTCGCCGAGGGCGCACGCGTCGTGCTCCAGGCCAAGCCGGTGTTCTGGACCCAGCGTGGCTCGCTGATGCTCGACGCCCGCCAGATCCGGCCGGTCGGCGTCGGCGAGCTGCTGGCCCGGCTCGAGTACCTCAAGCGCCACCTCGCGCAGGAGGGCCTGTTCGACCGCGACCGCAAGCGCTCCCTGCCCTTCCTCCCCCGCCGGGTCGGCCTCGTGTGCGGGCGGGCGAGCGCGGCCGAGCGCGACGTCGTCGAGAACGCCCTGCGGCGCTGGCCGTCCACGCGGTTCGAGATCCGGCAGGTCGCGGTGCAGGGGCCGAGTGCCGTGGCCGAGGTGACCGCGGCGCTCGCCGAGCTCGACGACCACCCCGAGGTCGACGTCATCGTCATCGCCCGCGGCGGCGGCGGCGTCGAGGACCTCCTGCCGTTCAGCAACGAGACCCTCGTGCGGGCCGTCGCCGCCGCCCGCACGCCCGTCGTGAGCGCGATCGGCCACGACGTCGACACCCCGCTGCTCGACCTCGTCGCCGACCACCGCGCGTCCACCCCCACGGATGCCGCGAAGGCCGTCGTCCCCGACGCCGAGGCCGAGCGCACCCTCGTCGACGGGGCGCTGCACCGGGGCCGGCGCGCGATCGCCGGTCGACTGCACCACGAGCGCCGACGCCTCGTCGAGCTGAGCAGCCGCCCGGTGCTCACCGACAAGGGCGCGTTCGTGCGCGGGCAGCGCGAGGTGGTCGAGGCACTGCGCCGGCGGGCCCACCGCCGGGTCGAGGCCCAGCTGCACCGGGCCAGGGACCACACCGCGCACCTGCGCACCCAGCTGCGCACCCTGTCGCCGCAGTCGACGCTCGACCGCGGCTACGCGATCGTCCAGCAGGAGGGGGGCGCGGTCGTCACCGACCCGGCCGGGCTCGAGGTCGGTCAGCTCCTGCGCGTGCGGGTGGCCCGCGGTGACTTCGGCGTCCGCACCGTCGGGTCCGCCGACTAGGCTGCGCGGCTATGGCGACAAAGGTGGACGCAACGCCCGGGGGCGCTCCCGACGAGACGCCCGACGAGACGGCCGTGGGGACGCCCGAGGCGAGGTCCGGCGAGCACGCCGACGTCGCGGCGATGACCTACGAGCAGGCTCGTGACGAGCTCGTCGGGCTCGTCACGCGCCTCGAGAGCGGCCAGGTCGGGCTCGAGGAGAGCATGAGCCTGTGGCAGCGTGGCGAGGTGCTCGCGACCCACTGCAGCCAGTGGCTCGACCGCGCCGAGGCCAGGATCACCGCGGGCGACTGACGTCAGGGCGCGACGGGTCGAAGGTACGTCGCGAAGTCGGCCATCTGCTCGAACGTCGCCGTGCCCGTGATGAGGGTCGTGAGGTCGCCCGTCGTCTGCGGGTCGTCGAGCAGGCTGTTCTGCACCTTCGTGTCACGCTCGAACGTCGTCCAGGTGCGACCGGCCGCCTCGATGGTGCCGGCCTTCGGCGCGCGGTTGGTCTGCGCCTCGGTCCACGCGCGGGACGGGTCCATCGTCTGCTCGACCGCGACGTAGGTGCCATCCGGCAGCTGGTACCCGGCGTGCCAGGTCATGAACTCGTCGGTCGTGCGCACGTAGCGCGCGGACGTCGGCGTCCAGCCCTCGGGCAGACCGACGGCCTCGACGATCGGCCAGCCGGTGCGCTGCTGCACGTCGACCGCCGTCGCGCGGATGTCGACCTCGGGCCCGCTGACGGAGTTGACCCGCGGCACGATGAGGATGAGGACCGCGACCATGCCGAGCACCGCGAACAGGGAGATCACGAGGTTCTTCGTGGAGCCCATGGAGTAGCGGCTGGGCGGGGCGGCGGGCGTCGTCACCCCTCCATGGTCGCCGACGGGGGGCCGGGACACCCAATCGCCCTCGACGCTAGGGTTGAGCCGGCCGCCGCCGTCACGCACCACGTCATGAAGGACCAGGACGACATGCCCGAGAGCACGCCTGCCCTCCTCCCCGACCGCAACCTCGCGCTCGAGCTCGTCAGGGTCCCGGAGGCGGCCGCGATGGCCACCGGCCGCTGGGCCGGGCGGGGCGAGAGGGACCACGGCCGCACGGCCGCCCCGCCGCACCCCTGTGAGGTCTGACCGTGAGCGAGCACCCCGGCCCCGTCGTCGTCATCGGCGAGCTCCTCGTCGACATCGTCAACACGCCCGACGGACAGACCGCCGAGCACGTCGGTGGCTCACCCGCCAACGTCGCCCTCGGCCTGTCCCGGCTCGGCCACGACACCCACATCGCGACGCTCGTCGGCACCGACGACCGCGGCGTGCGGTGCACCGAGCACGTCAAGGCGGGCGGGGTGCACCTGCTGCCGGGCAGCACGAGCGAGGCCCACCCCACGTCCACGGCGGTCGCGACCCTCGACGACGGGGGCGCCGCGTCGTACGTCTTCGACCTGCACTGGAACCTGCCGGCCGTGCAGCTGCCGGAAGGCACGACGCACGTGCACATCGGGTCGATCGGCACGACGCTGCATCCCGGCGACGTCGAGGTCACCGACGCGGTGCACCGCGCCCGGCCGACGGCGACGATCTCCTACGACCCCAACGTGCGGCCCACGATCATGGGTGACGTCGACGACGTGCGCGCCCGGGTCGAGGAGCTCGTCGCCCTCTCCGACGTCGTCAAGTGCTCGGAGGACGACATCGACTGGCTGTATGCCGGTCAGTCGGCCTCGCAGGTCATGGCCGCGTGGGCGGGGCTCGGCGCCTCACTCACGGTCGTGACCCTCGGGGGGGCCGGTGTCACCTGGCGCACCGCGACCGGCGAGGAGGCCACCGGCACGGCCCGGGTCGACGACGTCGTCGACACCGTCGGCGCCGGCGACTCGTTCATGGCCGGCCTGGTGTCCGGGCTGCTCGACGCCGGCCTGCTCGGCAGCCCGCAGGCACGCGAGCGGCTGCGCACGGCATCCCTCGACGACGTCCACCCCGCGGTCGACCGCGCCCTGGCGACGAGCGGCGTCACGGTGCGCCACGCGGGCGCCTACGCCCCCACCCGACAGGAGATCTGATGACCGACTTCGCGTACGCGGACCTGCTCCCGGTCGGCGCGGACGAGACCCCGTACCGCCTGGTCACCACCGAGGGCGTCTCGGTCGTCGACGGCCCCGGCGGGCGGCGCTTCCTCCAGGTCGAGCCGGAGGCGCTGCGCCTGCTCACCGACACGGCGATGCACGACATCGCGCACTACCTGCGGCCGGCGCACCTCCAGCAGCTGGCGAACATCCTCGACGACCCCGAGGCGAGCGACAACGACAAGTTCGTCGCCCTCGACCTGCTCAAGAACGCGAACATCGCTGCCGGCGGCATCCTGCCGATGTGCCAGGACACCGGCACCGCGATCGTCATGGGCAAGCGCGGCCAGCACGTCCTCACGCGGGGTCGCGACGAGGAGGCCGTGAGCCGCGGGGTCTACGACGCCTACACCCGCCTCAACCTGCGCTACTCGCAGATGGCCCCGGTCACGACGTGGGAGGAGAGGAACACCGGCTCCAACCTCCCCGCGCAGGTCGAGCTCTACGCCGACACCGAGCCCGGGCACGAGACGACCTACAAGTTCCTCTTCATGGCCAAGGGCGGCGGCAGCGCCAACAAGTCGTTCCTGTTCCAGGAGACCAAGGCGGTGCTCAACCCCGACGCCATGATGCGCGTCCTCGACGAGAAGCTGCGCAGCCTCGGCACGGCGGCCTGCCCGCCCTACCACCTGGCGATCGTCATCGGCGGCACGAGTGCCGAGTTCGCCCTCAAGACAGCGAAGTACGCGAGCGCGAAGTACCTCGACCAGCTCCCCACGTCGGGCGACGCGGCCACGGGTCACGGCTTCCGCGACACCGACCTCGAGGAGAAGGTGCTCGAGCTGACGCGGGCGTTCGGCATCGGCGCGCAGTTCGGCGGCAAGTACTTCTGCCACGACGTTCGCGTGGTGCGCCTCCCCCGGCACGGCGCATCGCTGCCGGTGGCCATCGCGGTGTCCTGCTCGGCCGACCGCCAGGTGCTCGGCAGGATCACCCCCGAGGGCGTGTTCATCGAGCAGCTCGAGACCGACCCGGCGCGGTTCCTGCCCGACCAGACCCACGCCGCACTGGACGCCCAGCACGACGAGGCCCTGGGCGCGTCGAGCACCGGCCGGGGCGCGGTCGTCTCCATCGACCTCAACCGCCCGATGGCCGAGATCCTCGCCGAGCTCTCCAGGCACCCGGTCAGGACGCGGCTGTCGCTGACCGGCCCGCTCGTCGTCGCCCGCGACATCGCGCACGCGAAGATCAAGGATCGGCTCGACGCGGGCGAGGAGATGCCGGCATACCTGCGCGACCACCCGGTCTACTACGCCGGCCCGGCGAAGACGCCCGCGGGGATGCCGTCGGGCTCGTTCGGGCCGACGACCGCGGGTCGCATGGACTCCTACGTCGACCAGTTCCAGGCGGCCGGCGGCTCGATGGTCATGCTCGCCAAGGGCAACCGCAGCCAGCAGGTCACCGACGCGTGCCGGGCACACGGCGGGTTCTACCTCGGCTCGATCGGCGGGCCGGCCGCACGGCTCGCCCAGGACTGCATCCGCAGCGTCGAGGTGCTCGAGTATCCCGAGCTGGGGATGGAGGCGATCTGGAAGATCGAGGTGGAGGACTTCCCGGCATTCGTCGTCGTCGACGACAAGGGCAACGACTTCTTCGCGTCGGTGACCACACCGGTCGCGTTCACGATCGAGAAGCGCGCCGGCCTGCACTAAGCCGCACCGGCCTGCACTGAGCACCGGGCGGGGGCAGCCCGGGCCGGCGGCCCGCCGCTGGTAGCGTCCGGCACGTGATCGAGCGCCACCGCACCCAACCGGGCACCCGCCCGAGGACCCCCGAGGAGGCGTGGCGCGTCCTCGCGGCCGGCAACGCCCGTTTCATGGCCGACGAGCGCGCGCACCCGCACCAGGACGTGCACGTGCGCAGCCGGATCGCGTCCCAGCAGAACCCCTTCGCCATCTTCTTCGGCTGTGCCGACTCACGCGTTCCCGCGGAGATCATCTTCGACCCGGGCCTGGGCGACCTGTTCGTCGTGCGCACGGCGGGCCACGTCGTCGACCCGAGCGTCCTCGGCTCGCTCGAGTTCGGCGTC
>DATITJ010000395.1:0-2036 GCA_035467935.1 Ornithinibacter sp. | reverse complement strand
GCAAGCGCGGTCGCCAGCAGGCGCCCCAGCGCACGAAGTCCAAGTCGGGCAACCCGGCCAAGCGCGCGGCCGAGCAGCGCGCGGCATCCGAGCGCCCGGCCACGCCCTCCGGCGGCGCGTTCGGTGCCGCACCCGGTGCGGCTGCGCCCGGTAACCTCGACCCCGCGGCCATCGACCCCGCGGACCTCCCGAAGGGCTTCGAGAAGTTCCTGGGGAAGTGACCGGCGGGAAGCGCCGCGGCGCCGGCCTCCACACGATGGCGGTCGGCTCGCAGGGTCCTCGCGTCGCGTTCCTCCACGGCCTGTTCGGGCAGGGGCGCAACTGGACCCAGATCGCGAAGGCGATCTCCGGCCCCGACGGCACCGGCGCGCGCTGCCTCCTCGTCGACCTGCCCGACCACGGCCGGTCGCCGTGGACCGACGAGTTCTCCTACGAGGGGTATGCCGCGCGGGTCGCCGCGACGCTCGAGGCGGCCGCCCCGGGTGAGCCGTGGGTGCTCGTCGGCCACTCCCTCGGCGGCAAGGTCGCGATGGTGACGACCCTGGCGCACCCCGACCTCGTGCGCAGCCTCGTCGTCGTCGACATCGCGCCGAAGGACTACGGCGACCTCGACCGCTTCGTCCACTACATCGAGGCGATGCGGGCGCTGCCGCTCGACGAGCTCGCCGGCCGGGCCGACGCCGAGGAGCGATTCGCCCGGGTGGAGCCCGACGCCGGCGTGCGCGGTTTCCTCCTGCAGAACCTCCGCCGCCACGGTCACACGTGGTCGTGGCAGGCCAACCTCGACCTCCTCGCCCGCGACGCGGCCCGGGGGCGCGACTCACGCATCGCCGACTTCCCCGCGACGGGTTCCCCCGCCTGGGACGGCCCGGTGGTGTGGCTCGTCGGCGGCGACTCGAGCTACGTCAAGGACGAGGACACCGAGCAGATGCGCGCCCTGTTCCCGCGCGCCCGCCCGGTCGTGGTCAGGGGCGTCGGCCACTGGGTGCACTCGGAGGCGCCCGAGGTCGTCGGCGAGACCCTGCGGCGCGTGCTGCGCTCCCTCCCGCAGGGCTGACCGGCCGCCCCGCAGGACGGGAGGACTTGCCCGCCGGAACGGGATCGTCCGGGATCGTCGGGCCGCCCCACCCCGCGCCGCACGGCTAGGGTCGGGCCATGGCTCAGGTGCTGCACCTCACCGGTCCCGTCCTCGTCGGACCCGACGACGTCCGCGAGCAGGCGTGGGTCGTCGGCGGACGCGTGACGTATGCCGCGCCGTCGGGCGACCACGACGTCACCACCGTGCCGGGCTGGGTGCTCCCCGGCCTGGTCGACGCCCACAGCCACATCGGGCTCGGCACGCACGGGGCCGTCGACGACGCCACGGCCGAGCAGCAGGCCCTCGACGACCGGGCCGTGGGAGCGCTGCTCCTGCGCGACGCCGGGTCGCCCGCGGACACGCGCTGGGTGCAGGAGCGCGAGGACCTCCCGCGGCTGGTCCGCGCGGGACGGCACATCGCCCGCACCCGCCGCTACATCCGCGACTTCGCCTGGGAGGTCGAGCCCGAGGACCTCGTCGCGCAGGTGCGGCTCGAGGCCCGCGCCGGCGACGGCTGGGTCAAGCTCGTCGGCGACTGGATCGACCGCGAGACCGGCGACCTGTCCCCGTGCTGGCCTTCCGACGTCCTCGCGCAGGCCGTGGCCGCCGCGCACGAGGAGGGGGCCCGGGTCACCGCCCACTGCTTCGGGGAGGAGTCCCTGCGCGACCTCGCCGCGGCGGGCACCGACGGTGTGGAGCACGCCTGCGGCCTGGAGCCCGACACGATCGCGTCGTTCGCGCGGCAGGGCATCGCCATCGTGCCGACCCTGGTCAACATCGACACCTTCCCGCAGATCGCCGCCCCGGCCCGGGAGAGGTACCCCGACTACCACCGGCACATGCTCGACCTCCACGAGCGCCGGTTCGCCACCATCGGGGCCGCGCACGACGCGGGGGTGCCGGTCTACGTCGGCACGGATGCCGGGGGCTCGCTGCCGCACGGGCTCGTCGCCACCGA
>DATITJ010000394.1:0-5961 GCA_035467935.1 Ornithinibacter sp. | reverse complement strand
CGGAGAGGTCGCGGGGAGCCGGGGGTCGCGGCAGTGCCGGCAGCTCCTCGACCGCGGGGCCGTCCACCTCGACCACCATGAGGTCGGCCGGCTCGGTGCTCGCGGATGCCGCCCGCCCGCCCATCATCGCGCCCATCATCGTCCCGCGGTCCACGGGTGCCGTGCGGAGCACCCCGCCCCCGTCGCTCGCCGTGACGACCAGGTCGGCCCGGTTTCCCGGCGCGAGGAACACCTCGGTCACCTCCGAGGGCGTGGCGAGACGGCCGGAGTCCCGGCCCAGGAGCACCAGGGGCATCCCCTCCATCTCGAGGGACAGGAAGCGCGAGGAGCAGGCGTTGACGACCCGCCAGTGCTCCCGCTCGCCCGGACGGGCTGCGACGGTGGGGGAGAGCTGGCCGTTGACGAGGACCAGGGCCCCCTCCCGGCCCATCATCCGCTCCATCCTCGAGACGGTGTCGACCTCGCCCGTCGTGCCCAGGGTGATGTCGGAGACGACGAGCAGGCGCTCGCGCGACACCGGCAACGGGTCCTGCTCCTCGACGACGATCGCGCCGTAGAGGCCGGCGAACAGCTGGTCGGCCACCATCCCGTGGTGGTGCGGGTGGTACCAGTACGTGCCACTGGGATGGTCCGCCGGCAGCTGGTACTCGTACGAGAAGGACTCCCCGGGCGCGACCTCGACGAAGACGTTGTCGGCGTTCCCCTCCGGCGAGACGTGCAGGCCGTGCAGGTGCAGGTTGGTCGGCTCGTCGAAGGAGTTGACCAGCTCCAGCCGCAGCCGGTCCCCGGCGCGCAGCCGGAGCGTCGGGCCCGGGACCTCCCCGTTGTAGGCGAGGGTCGTCGCGCTCCGCCCGGCCACGGGGTGCGTTCCCCGAGCGGCCTCCAGCCGCACGTCGAGCCGGCCGCCCTCGCTGCTCAGGACGGTCGGCGCGCGCAGCGGGTCGCCGGCGGTCGTGCCGGCCGGGGACGCGCTCGCGGTCCCGCCCGACCCGAGGGGACCCAGCCGGCCGGCGAGCCCGGCGATCCCCACCGCCGTGGTCAGGGCCCCGAGCCCACCGAGGGCCACCGCGCCGCGGCGGCTGATCGGCTCCATCAAGCGCCGTCCTCGAGGACCCTCAACCGCTCGCGGTACTCGTCGGCGTCGATGTCCCCACGGGCATAACGCTCGGCCAGGATCTGGCGCGCGCTCGCGGTTCCCGCGACGCCACCGGGGACCGGCCCGACCGGCCCGACCGGGGCGCGCTCGTCGGATCCACGGATCCCGCCGCCGACGACCCTGACGACGAGCACGGTGAGCAGCACCAGCCCGAGGACGGTGAGCGCCGCGAAGAGGAGCACCCAGCCCATGCCTGGTCCGTCGCCCGCCATCATGGTCGCCCACCTGCCGTCATCGGAGTCCGTGTGGTCTCGACACTACGCCCGGCCGCGGGCCAGGACGCGGGCGACGGCGGTCGCGGCGAGCTCCACCGGGGCAGCTGCCTCGGTCAGGGCGTGGCCGGGGAGAGGTCGCCCGCCAGGTAGTGCTGCAGGACCGGCCCGACGGCGGCGACGAGCTCCGCGGGGGTGGCCTCGGCGAGGCGGGGGAGACCCACGATGTGGCGCGCGACGACGAGGCCCGCCATCTGGGCGCCGGTCAGGGCGGCCCGCAGGTCGGGGCGGTCGCCGCCGATGTGGTGGGCGAGGGGGGTGAGGAGGCGGGCCACGAGGAGGTCGCGCACCCGCAGGGCCGCCTCCTCCTCCGAGGCGGCGGCCCGCAGCAGCCCCGTCATCGTCTGCCGTGCCTGCGGGGTCTCGAGCATCCCGACCGCGAAGGTCGCGAGGCGGTGGCCGACCCCGTCGGGGCCGGGGCCGAGCACCGCCGCCATGACCTCCTCGGGGTCGAAGGGCAGCTCCACGACCGCGACGAAGAGGTCGTGCTTGGTGCCGAAGTAGTGGGTGACGAGCCGCGTGTCGACGCCGGCGTCACGGGCGATCGCGCGCAGCGTGGTGCGCGGGTAGCCCTGCTCGGCGAAGGCGCGCGACGCCGCGGCGAGGATGGCCTCGCGCGTGCCGCTCCCGGCCGGTCTGCGTCCCCGCGTCGCTGCCACGTGCGCCTCCTCGGGGCGATATTTCCACGGTCAGGGAAAGTATGCCGTTTCCCGTCACCGCAGGACCGCGTCGCGCAGCACGTCGAGGCCGACCGACCCCACGTCGAGCGCCCGGCGGTGGAAGTCCTTGAGCGAGAACGCGTCGCCCTCGCGCCGCGCCGCGTCGGCGCGCAGCTGGAGCCACAGCCGCTCGCCGACCTTGTAGCTGGGGGCCTGCCCCGGCCAGCCGAGGTAGCGGCTCAGCTCGAAGCGCAGCATCTGCTCGCCCTCGTGCGAGTGGCTCGTGAGGAACGCCCACGCCTTGTCGTAGGTCCAGTCGCCGCCACCGACCTCGGGCGGCGCCTCGAACCCGCAGTGCACCCCGATGTCGAGCACGACCCGCGCCGCCCGCAGCGCCTGGGCGTCGAGCAGGCCGAGGTGGTTGCCCGGGTCGTCCAGGTAGCCGAGCTCGGCCATGAGCCGCTCGGCGTACAGCGCCCAGCCCTCGCCGTGCCCGCTGACCCAGCACAGCTGCCGGCGCCAGCGGTTGAGCAGCTCGCGGCGGCACACGGTCTGGCCGATCTGGAGGTGATGCCCCGGCACGCCCTCGTGGTAGACCGTGGTCAGCTCGCGCCACGTGCCGAACTCGGTGACGCCCTCGGGCACCGCCCACCACATCCGGCCCGGACGGGAGAAGTCGTCGCTCGGGCCGGTGTAGTAGATGCCGCCGGTGTGCGTCGGGGCGATCCGGGCCTCGATGGTGCGCACCTGCTCGGGGATGTCGAAGTGCGTGCCCGCGAGGTCGGCGACCACCTCGTCGGCGCGCTCCTGCATCCAGGCCCGCAGCGCGTCGGTCCCGTGCAGCCGGTATGCCGGGTCGTGCTCGAGGTGGTCGATCGCCTCGGCCACGCTGGCACCGGGTCGCACGCGGTCGGCGGTCGCCCGCATGTCGGCGGTGATCCGGGCGAGCTCCTCCCGGCCCCACGCGTAGGTCTCCTCGAGGTCGACCGTCGTGCCGAGGAAGCCGCGCGAGGCGAGGGCGTAGCGCTCGCGGCCCACGGCATCCGCCTCGGGGGCCCGGTCGAGCAGGTCGCTGCGCAGGTCGGCGCCGAGCTGCCGGTATGCCGTGGCCGTGGCCTCCACGCCGCGCTGCAGGTCGCGCCGCACGGACTCGTCCAGGGGGGCGTCCGGGGTCCGGGCCTCCGCGAGGAAGGTGGCGAAGAAGCCGTCGGGTGCGGTGAACGCGTCGCACTGGGCCGCACCCTCGACGACCTGGCGCCGGGCGGTCACGAGGCCCCGGTCGGCCGACTCGCGCAAGGTCGTCGTCCACTGGTCGAGGGCGCGGGGCACCTGGGACAGTCGGGCGGCGATCGTGGCCCAGTCGTCCTGGGTGGCGGTGGGCATGAGGTCGAGCACGTCGCGCAGGCCCTGCAGGGGCGTGGCGATGACGTTGAGCTCCATCCGGTCGTAGCCCGCCTCGTGCGTCTCGACGACGAGGCCGAGGCGCTCGCGCATCGCGGCGACCGTGACCCGGTCGACGTCGTCGACGGGCTCGACGGTGTCGAGCCGGCGCAGGGTCGCGCGGGCGAGGTCGGCGTGGTGCGCGTAGCCGTCGGGGGAGAGGTCGTCGACCTCGTGGTCGTGGCCGGGGATGCCGAGGTGGGTCGCCTCGAGCGGGCTCGCCTCGACGACGGCGTCGACGTAGTCCTCGGCCACGGCGTCGATGGGGGTGGGTCGGCGGCTGGGTCCGGCCGGGCCGGTGGGGCTGGTGTCGCTCACGCCGGGCGACGCTACCCGAGGTGCGGCGGTGAGCGCGCCGCGGCCGGGACGCGGCGCACGGCATACCCTCGTGCGATGCAGCCCGTGGTGAGGTCGGTCAACGTCGGGAGCCCCCGCGGCGGCATCCGCCCCCGTGGCCGCGAGACCGCGATCGACAAGCGACCGGTCGACGCCGTGGAGGTGCGCGACCCGGGGCCCAGGCGTGGCGGGCTCGGCAGCGGGGTCGTCGGGGACGAGGTCGTGTCGCGCAAGCACCACGGCGGGTCGGCCCAGGCCGTGTACGCCGTGGCGCGCGAGGAGCTCGACTGGTGGGGTGCGGAGCTCGGGCGTGACCTGCGCGACGGGATGTTCGGTGAGAACCTCACGACGTCCGGGCTGGACGTGGACGCCGCGGTCGTCGGCCAGCGGTGGCGCGTGGGCTCGGCGGAGCTCGAGGTGGCCGGGCCGCGGATCCCGTGCGCGACGTTCGGGGCGTGGATGGGGGAGCGGGCGTGGGTGCGGCGGTTCACCGAGCGGGGGCGGACGGGGGCCTACCTCGCGGTCGTCGAGCCGGGGGTGGTGTCCGCGGGGGACGCGGTGGTGGTCGAGGCGCGGCCCGCCCACGGGATCACGGTGCCGGAGGTGTTCCGGGCGTTCATGGGTGACCCGGTGCTCGCGCGACGGGTGCTCGGGGCCGGGGTGCTCGGCGAGGACGACCACGCCGATCTCGAGCGCCGGCTCGCCCGCCGCTGAGGAGCTGCCCGTCCCGAGATCGACCAACAGGTCAGGGGCAGGGATGCCGTGGACACGAAGGTGCGCCAGCAGCCGCTCGAGCAGCTGCTCGGGCTGTTCGTACAGGTCCTCCGCCCTGACGATGACGAAGGTCCACCCGTCGGTGCTGAGACCGGATCGCCTGGCCTCGTCGTGCTCCCTCTGCTCGTGCGCGTCGTGCCACCGACCGTCGTACTCGATGGCCGGCCGCACGCCTTCGTGGCCCAGGTCGATGCGGAACCGGACCTGGCCGTCGGCATCGTGGATGCGGATGTCGACCTGCGGCTCCGGCAGGCCGGCCAACACCATGAGCAGGCGGAGGGCGGACTCGGGCACCGAGTCGACGCCGTCACGCACCAGAGCAGCAGCCCGAAGGACCTCGTCACGACACTGACCCTGCACGCATCCGCGTAGGCGACCAGCTCGGCGGGGGTGCACCGCCCCTTCTTCACGAAGCGGTCACCGAGGGCGACCAGATCCACGAGGCCGAGGTGCTTCGCGAGGTGGCAGAACGTCTGCTGCGGAGAGGTCACCGGGACGCCGTGGCGACGTTCGATGTCCAGCCGGTGACGGAACCGGTGGTGCTTGATGCCGCCGACGCGGAACCGCACGTCCCGCATGAACGAGAGGTGCGTCCACTCGTTGTCCGGGACGACTCCGCCCCAGAGGCGGGCAGCCGTCCAGTGGCTCACGACCCCGCCCTCCGGAGCCAGGAGCAGCGCCGCACGCGCCCTCACGACCACGGTGTCCGGGATGGCTGCGTCGATGACGACGCCCGTGAACACCTTTCGGAAGGCTGGACTGCGCAGCAGTCGCTCTGGCACGCCGAGGGACGCGGCCTCCCGCCGTAGGAACGGGCCGCGCACCGACGGTGAGGTATCCGGCATACGGCGAATGTGGCACAAGCGAGCCGAGTGGCCGAGCGGCCATCCACAGGTGTCCCGGGAGTGACCTATTGGTCGAGGTGTGGACGGGTGGGAGCGTCCCGGGAGTGACCTATTGGTCGATGTGGGGAGGGTCAGGGGCGCAGGGCGGTGCGCCAGGCTCCCGGGCCGTGGCCGACCGGGCGGCGCATCGCGGCCGAGTGGGCCGCCCACGTGGACCCGGTGTCGTCGGATGCCGTCTCGCCGTCGCCGTCGCCGTCGCCGTCGCCGCCCGAGACCGCGCTCAGCACCGCGACGAGGGCCGCGAGCTCCTCCGGGGTCGCATCGCCGCGCACGACGATGGCGGGGCGGGGGCCCGGTGGGCTCTGGGCGGGTGAGGAGGTCACAGCGGGATGTTGCCGTGCTTCTTGGGCGGGAGCGACGCGCGCTTGGTGCGCAGCGCCCGCAGGGCCTTGGAGACGTTCATCCGCGTGTTGGACGGG
>DATITJ010000393.1:0-3699 GCA_035467935.1 Ornithinibacter sp. | reverse complement strand
GGCCGGCGCTGGTGGCGTGGGCCCTGTCCGCGGCGACCCTCGGGCTCGGTCCGCGAGGCCACGTCGTGGTCGCCGCAGCGGCCGCGGCGGCCGGCCTGGTCGTCGCCCTCGGGTGGCGCCGGACGGGGGACCGGGGACGAGCCGGTGGCCGAGCGGGCCCGGGCGGCGGAGAGGGCTCGGGTGGCCGAGGGGTGTCGGGTGTCCGAGGTCGGGCGGGTGGCCCAGGGTCGCCCGACGCGGTGCGGTGGGCGTGCGCCCTGCTGGTCGCCCTCGTCGTCCTGCTCCAGCTGGCCGCGGCCGGGCACGGCGTGCTGCGCGCCCGGGGAGGCGTCGAGGCGCTCGCCGGCGACCGGGCCGCCGTCACCGCCCTCGTCGTCGTGACGGGCGACCCGCTGGTCCTGGCCGGCCGCGGCGACCGGGCGCGCGTGCTGCGCGAGGGCACGATGCGTCAGGTGGACGCCCGCGGCACCCGGCGTGCGACGGGCGCCCCGGTGCTGCTCACCGGCGACGCCACGCTGGTCGACCTGCCGTGGCGCGCCACCGTGCTGGTGCGGGGCCGGCTCGGTGCGACGGGAGCGGCCGACGACCGGGTCGCCACCCTGGCGGTGTCCGGTCGGCCGACGGTGGTGGCTGCGCCCGGCGCCGTGGCGTCGGCGGCCGAGCACCTGCGGTCGGGGCTGCGGGCCGCGGTCGACCCCGCCCCCGACGACCCCCGCGGCCTCCTGCCGGGTCTCGTCATCGGTGACACCAGCCGCACCCCCGAGGACCTCACCGACGCGATGCGGGCGACCGGGATGACCCACCTGACCGCGGTCTCGGGCAGCAACGTCGCCGTCGTCGTGGGCCTGGTGCTCGGCCTGTGCGTCGTGCTCGGCGTGCCCCGGCGGCTGCGGCCGGTGCTGGCGCTCACCGCCCTGGCCGGTTTCGTCGTGCTGGCCAGACCCGAGCCGAGTGTGGTGCGGGCGGCGGCGATGGGGGCGATCGGTCTCATCGGGCTGAGCCGGTCGAGACGATCGGCCGGGCCGCCCGTGCTCGGCGCCGCGGTGGTCGTCGTCCTCGTGCTCGACCCGTGGCTGGCCCGGTCCTACGGCTTCGCGTTGTCCTCGCTCGCCACCTTGGGCCTGCTCCTGTTCACGCGTCCGTGGGGCGACGCGATCGGCGCCCGGCTGCCGCGCCGACTCGCGCCACTCGGGCCCGCGCTCGCGGTGCCCGTCGCGGCCCAGGCCATGACCGCACCGGTCGTCGTGCTGCTCCAGGGGTCGGTCAGCGTCGTCGGGGTCGCGGCCAACCTGCTCGCCGCGCCCCTCGTCCCCGTCGCCACCGTCGCCGGTGTGGCCGCAGCGCTCGTCTCGGTCGTCTGGCTGCCGGCCGCGCAGCTTCTCGCCTGGGTCGGCATCGTCCCCACCGCCGCGATCGCGCAGGTGGCGCGCTTCTTCGCCCGGGTGCCGGGCGGCACGATGCCGTGGCCCGACGGCGCACCCGGTGCGCTGCTGCTCGCGGCGCTCACCCTCGCCCTCGTCCTCACCGGGCGGGCCCTGGCCACCGGCGTCGCGACGCACCCGGTGCTCGCCCTCGGGTCGGCCCTGCTCGCGGCCGCGGCCCTGGTCCCCACCCGCACGGTCACCTGGCCGCCCGACGGGTGGCGTGTGGTCGTCTGCGACGTCGGTCAGGGGGATGCCGTCGTCCTGCGCAGCGGTCCGCACCGGGCCGTCCTCGTCGACGCCGGCCCCGACCCGCCCCTCGTCGACGGCTGCCTCGACCGCCTCGAGGTCGACACCCTCGACGCCGTGGTGCTCACCCACTTCCATGCCGACCACGTCGACGGGCTCTCCGGGGCGCTGTCCGGCCGCCGCGTGGCCCAGGTGCTCGTCGGCCCGGTGCGCGAGCCGGCCACGACGGCCGCCGCCGTCGACCGCCTGGCCGCCCGGCACGGCATCCCCGTCCTCACCCTGCGTGCCGGCGACCGCCTGGCGGTCGGTGACGTCGACGCCGTCGTGTGGAGCCCGTGGCGGCGCATCGCCGACGGGTCGGTGCCCAACAACGCCAGCGTCGTGCTCGCGGCACGCAGCGGGTCGGTCGACGCCCTCCTGCTCGGCGACGTCGAGCGCGAGTCCGCCCACGACCTGCTGCTCCGGCTCCGCCGGGAGCCCGAAATGGCCCTCACCGCAACGGAGTTCGACATGGTCAAGGCTCCGCACCACGGCTCGGCCAACCTCGACGACGACCTCATGGCGGCCGTGGCCGCACCCGTCGCGGTCATCAGCGTGGGTGCGGACAACGACTACGGCCACCCCGCACCCCGCCACCTCGAGGTGCTGCGCCGCAGCGGGTATGCCGTCCACCGCACCGACCAGCGCGGGGACGTCGCGCTCGTCGAGCGTGGGGGAGCGGTCGCCGTGGTGACCGGTCGGTGAGCCCGACGGGGTCGGTGACCGACGGGTCGGGGAGATCGGTCAGATCGGTCAGATCGACCAGGCGGGCTCGCGCCCGCGCACCGTGGGCGCCGTCGACTGCGAGGCGGCGCTCTCGGCGAGGGCCGCCAGGGTGGCGGCGACGGCCGGCACGCGCTGCAGGTCGGGTGTCGTCACCGCCATGATCGAGCGGCGCGACGCGGGCGTCATCGGCAGCGCCACGACGTCGGGGTGGTGCACGGTGCGCAGGATGAGGTCGGGGATGAGCGCGACGCCGAGACCCTCGGCGACCAGGCCCATGACGGCGACGTAGTCCTCGGTCTCGTAGGCCACGTCGGGCCGGAACCCGGCGTTGCTCGTCAGCTGGAGGAGGTGTCCGCGACACCGGGGACAGCCCGCGATCCACGGCTCCCCCGACAGGTCGGCCAGGTCGACCGAGTCCTGCCCGCTCACGGCGTGCCCCTCCGGCACCGCCAGGCGCACCTCGTCCTCGAGGAGCGGGGTGATGACGAACTGGTCGAGGTCCTCCTCGCCGCGCGCGAGGTCGGTGCCCTCGTAGGCGAACGCCACGGCGAGGTCGCACTCGCCGGCCTTCAGCGCCGCGAGGCTCTCGGGCGGCTCGGCCTCGGTGAAGGTGATCTGCACGTCGGGGAAGCGGGCCTTGACGAGCGAGAGCGCGCGGGGCACGAGCGTCGCCGACGCCGACGGGAAGGCCACGAGCCGCACCCGTCCGCTGCGCAGGCCCGCGATCGCGGCGACCTCCTCCTCGGCGGCGTCGATCGCGGCGAGCACGGGGGTCGCGTGCCTTGCGAGCACCCTGCCGGCCTCGGTGAGCCGCACGTTGCGCCCCACCCGCTCGACGAGCACGGTGCCGGTGCGCTGCTCGAGGCGCCGCACCATCTGCGAGATGGCGGGCTGGGTGTAGCCCAGCGAGACGGCGGCGGCCGTGAAGCTGCCCTCCTCGGCGATGGCCTTCATGACCCGGAGTCCTGCGGCATCGATCATGGCCGCATCGTATAACGCCGAGTTATCCGGGGACCAGATCCGCCAACCCCGTGTGATGTCCGCACGCGGGCTCCGGCGGGGCGGGTGCTCGGCCGGCCGCCGGGGCGATCACTCGAGCACCGGCTCCGGCGGGTCCGGGTCGGCCCCGGGTGCGAAGATCGTGCGTATGCCGGACGCCGCCGCGCTCGCCGCCCTCCTCACCTCCCACCCGGGCACCCTCGTGCTCACGGGGGCCGGGATGTCGACCGACAGCGGCATCCCCGACTACCGCGGCCCCGACGGC
>DATITJ010000392.1:0-2948 GCA_035467935.1 Ornithinibacter sp. | reverse complement strand
GGCGCCCCCGGCTCGGAGCAGCGCCAGCAGGTGCTCGTGCGCGTGGTCGAGCAGGTGGCCCGCGCGCTCGCCACGGCGGCCGGCACGCGGCGCCTCGGGGTCCGCACCCGGCCGGCATCCGAGACCGACGTCGTCGTGTGCGCGTTCGTCTGGCGCCACCGCGGCCGGGCCGAGGCCCTGGGGGCGGCGATCGGTCCCACGCTGGCCGACCTCCTCGCCGGCGTGCCGCTGGCGGATGCCGTGCGCGAGCGGGCGGCGGCCGTCGCCGCCGCGCCCCTCGGGGACCCGCCGCGCCTGGTGACCCCGCGGATCCCGGTGGCGTCGATCACCGGCACCAACGGCAAGACGACGACGACCCGCCTGCTCGCCCACATCTGCATGACCGCGGGCCTGCGCACCGGGTGGAGCTCGACCGACGGCGTCGTCGTGCAGGGCGTGACGGTCGAGCCGGGCGACTACTCCGGCCCCGCGGGGGCGCGGGCCGTGCTCGACACGCCGGGGGTCCAGGTCGCCATCCTCGAGACCGCCCGCGGCGGCATGCTCCTGCGCGGGATGGGCGTGAGCCACAACGACGTCTCGGTCGTCACGAACGTCTCGGCCGACCACCTCGGGCTCCAGGGCATCGACACCGTCGACCAGCTCGCCGAGGTCAAGGCCATCGTCACCCGGGTGACCCGGCCCCGGGGGTGGGTCGTGCTCAACGGCGAGGACCCCCGGGTCTGGGCGATGCGCTCGGGGCTGCGGGCCCGGCCGTGGGTCTTCACGTCGGACCCCGGTGCCCCGGCGGTGCGCGACGCGCTCACGGCGGGAGGGCGCGCGACGACCGTCCTCGACGGCCACGTGACCGTGCTGCGCCACGACGCGTCGCCGGACCGCCTGCTGCGCGTCGTCGACCTGCCGATGGCCCTGTCGGGCCTGTCCCACCACAACGTCCTCAACGCCCTCGCCGGGGCCTCGGCGGCCCTCGGCCTCGGCATCGCGCGCGACGCCGTCGTCGAGGGGCTGCGGACCTTCCGGCCCGACGACGTGCTCAACCCGGGGCGGATGAACACCTACACGCTGGCCGTGGAGGGCGGCGAGGTCACGGTCGTCGTCGACCTCGCCCACAACGAGGCCGGGCTCGAGGCACTGCTCGACGTCTCGCGCGGGCTCACCGCGCCCGGCGGCCGGCTGCACCTCGCGCTCGGCACGGCCGGCGACCGCACCGACGACATCCTCCAGGCACTCGGCGAGATCGCCGGCCTGCGGGCCGACCACGTCGTCGCGGCCCACAAGTCCCACTACCTGCGCGGCCGCACCGTCGAGGACCTGGAGGCCCAGCTGCGCCTCGGGCTGGCTCGTGCGGGAGTCGCCGACATCGCGTCGGTCCCCACCGAGCTCGCCGGCCTGCGGGCCTGCGTCGAGGCGGCGGAGGACGGCGACGTCGCCGCGCTGATGTGCCACGCCGAGCGCGAGGAGGTCGTGGCCTGGCTGCGCTCTCGCGGTGCGGTGCCCGACGACCACGACGCCATCCGACGCAAGGTCGTGCGCGCCCGCGGCGAGCACGAGGCCGAGGACGACATCGCCCGGCTCTGGGAGACCGAGGACGCCGAGGTCCGCGTCGCCCGGGGCGCCGAGCTGTACGCCGCGCTCCCGGGCGACGCGCGGATCGCCTACGAGTACGCCGGCACGCAGGACAGCGCCGGCCACGAGGCGGATGCCGTGCCGCTCTACGAGGAGGCGCTCCGCCTCGGTCTGCGCGAGCCGTTGCGACACCGGGCACAGCTCCAGCTCGCGTCGAGCCTGCGTGTCCTGCGCCGGCACGACGAGGCCGTCGCGGTCGTCGAGGACGTCTCGCGCCGCTACCCCGAGAGCGTGGGCGTCGCGGCCTTCCGGGCGCTCGTCGAGCACGACGCCGGGCGCCCGTCGCAGGCCCTGCGCGCGCTGCTCGCCACCGTCGTGGCCACGAGCACCGATCCCGACGTCGAGCGCTACCGGCGCGCGCTCACGGCATACGCGGAGCAGCTCGGCCGCTGAGCGGCGCCCACCCCTCAGGCGCTGGGCGCCGGGTCGAGGTCGCGGGCCGCGCTGTCGCCGGACTCCCTGGCCTCCTCCTGCATCGCACCCGGGTCGAGGTCGGGGTCGCCGACCGAGTCCTGGGTGTGCGTGCCCGGCTGGGCCTGCTTGGTCATCGCCTCGAGCTCGGTCATGACCGCGGCGTGCTGGTCGACCGAGAGCAGCACGATGTCGCCGGGGTT
The DNA here is from genome assembly GCA_035467935.1 of Ornithinibacter sp. Classification (GTDB taxonomy): domain Bacteria; phylum Actinomycetota; class Actinomycetes; order Actinomycetales; family Dermatophilaceae; genus Fodinibacter. Next base: position 711 of record DATITJ010000392.1, on the reverse strand, counting down.
GGCGCGGGCCATGACGTGTCGCACCGCGGAGGTCTCGTCGAGGACGATCTCGACCTGGCGGCAGCGAACCCCGGGCTCACCGATGCGGCTGCGGACGCCCTCGGCGACCTGCTCGGCGACGAAGCCACGCTCCCGGCCGCGCAGGCGCTCGTCCTCGCGGACGACGACGACGTCGAAGTGCTCCGCGGCGATCGAGCCGAGCTCGCGCATGTCCTCCAGGCGGCGGTCGCCGGCCGTGGCGACGACGCCGATCCGCGAGATCTTCCCGAGGTCGGTCTGGCCCGACTTCATCGCGGCGTAGCGCTCGAGGAACTCGCCGAGCACGCGCATGCCCGGGGCGTTGTGGCAGTAGTCGACGATGACGTCGACGTTGTGGACGTTGATCTGGTTCATCCGACCGGGGGAGAGGTAGTACGACGTCGTGAACGTGCGCAGGCCCTGGCGGATCTCGTGCAGGCCGGCACCGCTGGCGAAGGCGGCACCCGCGGCCGCCATCGCGTTGGCGACGTTGAACAGGGCGGTGCCCCCGAAGGTGGAGGGCAGGAGGTGGGTCCACGCGAGCTGCATCGAGCGGCGGCCGTGCCGGATGACGATCATGTCGCCGCGGTCGGTGCGGTCGAGGACCACGGCGCGGCCGCCGTGGCGGCAGTGGTCCTCGACGAAGTCGCGCACCGTGCTGCCGGGCTCGGCGAGGCTGAACCAGACGACCGA
>DATITJ010000391.1:0-4483 GCA_035467935.1 Ornithinibacter sp. | reverse complement strand
ATCGTCGCGAGCAACCACCTGTCGTTCGCGGACAGCATGGTGATCCCGTTCGTCGTGCCGCGCAAGGTGGTCTTCCTCGCGAAGTCCGACTACTTCACCGGCACGGGTGTGAAGGGTGCGCTGGTCCGGGGTTGGTTCGAGGGGCTCGGCATGCTGCCGGTCGACCGCGAGGACACCAGGGCGGCCATCGCGAGCCTCGACACCGCGCTCGAGGTGCTGGGCCGGGGAGAAGCGTTCGGCATCTATCCCGAGGGGACGCGCTCGCGGGACGGCCGCCTCTACCGAGGTCGCACGGGCGTCGCCCACCTGGCCCTCACCGCCGGTTGCCCCGTCGTGCCGGTCGGGCTGCAGGGCACCGCCGAGATGCAGCCGATCGGCTCCAACCGGCCGCGCCTGGCCAAGGTGACGCTGCGCTTCGGCGAGCCGATCAACGTCGCGGGGGAGTACGACGGGGTCCCCTCCGGCCGCGCCCGCCGCGAGCTGACCGACCGCATCATGGGCGCGATCGCGGAGCTGTCGGGCCAGGAGCAGGCCGGGGTCTACAACGAGCGGCCGTCGGATGTCTGAGCCGGTGGATCGGTCGTACATCCGCGTCAAGGCGATGCTGGTTGCTCTCGACGACGACCTCACCCGACACGCGGTGAGCCTCAACCCGCCCACGGACGAGAACCCGGATGGTTATCACCGCCTGATCGGCGGCAGCGTGGAGCTCGGCGAGACCCACTGCGATGCCATCGGTCGCGAGGTGGACGAGGAGCTGGGAGCCAAGATCCTCGACCTCACCTACCTGTCGAGCATGGAGAACATCTTCCGGATCAACGGTGAGCTCGGCCACGAGATCGTCTTCCTCTACTCGGGGCGGCTGGACCCGCAGCCGGCAACTGCAGCCGCGAGCCTGACGGAGAGCGATGGCAGCACCGTGCCGGTGGTCTGGCTTGCCCTCGATGAGGGCGACGGAACGTTGCCCTTGTATCCGGCCGGGGTGGGTCCGTGGGTCAGGCTCCTCGCCGGGCACCCTGCGGCGTCGGAGACCTGATCCGGCCGGGGCTCAGCCCCGGGTGAGGCCCGCCAGCACCGCCAGCGCCTTGGGGAAGACCTCCGCGGGCGGGGTGACCAGCCCGGCGCCGACCTGACCGACCCCGGCGGCCTTGCCGGCCATCCCGGTGTTGATCTGGGGGAGGATGCCGGTCCGGCACACCTTGGACACGTCGATGCCGGTCGGGGTGCCCTGGAACTCGAGCACGGGCACCGACCAGCGCGGGTTCTCGGCGAGGGTGATCTCGTGCATGCGCCGGGTCGTGGCGAGGGCGTCGGGCACCGAGCCGCCGACGAGCCGGACGATCGCCGGGGCGGTGGCCATCGCGAAGCCGCCGATGCCGGCCGTCTCGGTGATCGCGGAGTCGCCGATGTCGGCGTTGGCGTCGTCGGGGCCGTAGTCGCCGAGGAACAGCCCGTCCGCGACCTGGGCCGGTCCGGTGAACCACTCGTCGCCGGTGCCGGAGACCTGGATGCCGAAGTCGGTGCCGTTGCGGGCCATGGCCACGACCATCGTCGAGCCGGGGATGTCACGCCCGGCGTCGAGGGCGAGCTTGCAGGCGGGCATGGCGAGGTTGAGGAAGAAGTGGTCGTTGCCGCCGATGAAGCGCAGCGACTCCGCGACGTCCGCCGAGTCGGCACCCGAACCGACCATCGCCGGGGCGAGATCGCGCAGGAGCATCAGGGTGCCGGCGCGGTTGCGGTTGTGGGCCTCGTCGCCCATCTGCAGCATCTGGGTCAGGATCCCGGTCACGTCGACCGGGCCGGACTCGGCGACGACGGCGCGGGTCGCCGACTGGAGGAGCGGGCCGAGGACATCGCTCATCCAGCGCAGGCGGGTGAGCACGTCGGGGCCGTAGGCGCCGTAGCGCAGCACCTTGCCGAGGCCCTCGTTGAGCGAGCAGTAGGTCCGCTTGCCGGTCGCCCGGTCCTCGAGCACCCACAGCCACATCGACGGCGTGACCACACCCGCCATCGGACCGACGGCGCTGCGGTGGTGGCACGGCTCGAGGCTGACCGACGCGCCCGACTCGAAGAGCGCGGCCGCGTCCTCGGGGTCGCCGACCAGTCCCTCGAGGGCGGCTCCGCCCATCAGCGCCCCGCGCAGCGGGCCCGAGGCGCGGTCCCAGCCGATCGGCGGTCCGGCGTGGAGGAACTGGCCGGGCTCGAGGCCGAGCAGCTCGGACGCGGGAGCCACGTCGACGAGGTGCGCGGTGACGCCGAGCATCGCCTCGACGGCCTGCTTGTTGGCGGCCGGACGGCGGGGGTCGATCGCGACGGCGGCGAGGTCGTCCTGCGTCCCGGGCATCGGCGGGCGCCAGTCGACCCGCTCAACGGTGACGGCCTGGCCGGCCACGGCGTCCGCGAGCAGGCCGGCCCCGATGGTGACGACGGTGGGTTCGGTCATGAGGCGGCTCCCCGTTCGAAGTGGCTCAGCAGGTCGATGGCGCGGCGGGTGGCCGAGGCGTTGGACAGGTGCACCTCGGCGCCGGCGGCGACGAGCGCGTCGCGCTGGGCGGTGAGGCCCTGCGGGTCGAGGTCGGTGCCGACGAGGCTGACGATGACCGGGATCGGCCGCTCCGCCCGGGCCGCCTCGATGGCCGGCGCCAGCAGGGCCGAGGGGTCCGGCTCGGCACCGTGGCCCAGCACCAGGTCCATCAGGATGACGCCGGTGCCCGGGTCGGCGGCTGCCCGGGCCAGCTGCTCGTTGCGCAGGGTGGGGTCGATCATCGGGTGCGCGCGCCCCTGAGTCAGGGCGTCGTCGCCGAAGTCGACCATCGTGTGGGCGTCGGCGAGCAGGTCGTCCGTGGGGAGGGCCAGGTCGTCGGAGAGCGGGATGTTGCTGCGGATCTCACCGAGGGCGGCGCTCGCCATCAGCATGGACTCGTCGCAGAGCGTGCCCCCGACGAAGAGGCCCCGCAGCAGGGGACCGGTCGCCGGGCCGGTGTTGTCGGTGCCGGCGACGGGCCAGTCGGGAGCGGCGTGGCCGAGTCGGCCGAGGACGGCTTCGGCCACGGCGGTCAGGTCGCGCTGCCCGCGGCCCAGGAGTCCGAGCTCGACGGGCGTGCCCAGACGTTCGGTGTCGGCGGTCAGTGCCTCGGCGACCTCGGGAGCAGGCGGCTTGGACACCACCACGATGAGGTCCACGTCGGGATCGGCGTCGAGTCGCCGCAGGGCCTCGCGGGTGGCGAGACCTCCGACGGCCGACGACAGGTCGCGCCCGCCCACGCCCAGCGCCCAGCGCACGCCGACACCGTCGTAGGTCCCACCGGCGTGGTCGAGCAGGGCGAGCAGCTGCTGGCAACCGGTGCCGGAGGCGGCGACCAGGCCGATGCGCCCGGGGCGCACTGCGTTGGCGAAGCCCAGGCCGACGCCGTCGATCACCGCGGTGCCGCAGTCGGGCCCCATCACCAACGCACCCTGCTCGGCGGCGTACGTCTTGAGGGCGACCTCCTCGGCCACCGGGACGTTGTCGCTGAAGACCATCACGTCGTGGCCGGCCTCGACCGCGTCCATCGCCTCGACGGTGGCACTCGCGCCCGGCACCGAGATCAGCACGACCGTGCCGGGGGGCGTACGCCGCAGGGCCGAGGAGGTCGTCCGCGGCGGGGCGACCTCGCTCGATCCGGCGCCCGGCCGCACCGGCACCAACGCCGCGTCGACGGCCGCGAGGGCGGCGGCAAGCTCGCCGTCGTCCTCGAGCCGCAGCGCGACGACCATGTCGTTGGGGGAGGAGTCCGGCACGGCGAAGCCCATGCCCTCGAGGACCTCGAGGTTGAGGCCGGTGGCCATCGCGACCTGGGCCGTGACGACCCCGGGTGCGGCCTGCACGGTGCGGCTGACCTGGAGCAGGGTGACCGAGTCGGCATAGGCGCCGCTGCGGATCTCGACGTGGTCTCTCACGCGGCCCTCCCGGGGCGGTGGTGGGCGGCAATCGATGACAACGCCAGCTCGGCGCCGGCGAGCAGGCCGGTGCCGGAGGTGGCCCCGACGCCCAGGAGGGCCTCGGCGGTGGACGGGGTCGGGTCGGCGAGCCAGGCGGCCAGCTGGGGCAGCGCCTCGCCGCGCATGGCGCAGTCCAGCAGGGTGGCCGAGAGCAGGGTGGTGGCGCCGAGGCCAGGGCGTACGGCGGCAGCCAGGGTGGTGTCGGGATGACCGGCCGCGTGGCGGGCGACGAACCAGCCGGCCAGGACGTCGTCGCCGAGCGGGGTCAGGCCGGGGCCGCGGCCGAGGAGATGGGTGGCGTCGTCTGCGGTCAGCGGGTCGTCTGCGGGAAGGTCGAGACCGGACGTCATGAGGACTGCGGGTTCGGACATGCGGATCTCATGACGTCCGAGGTGGCGGACAGTGGGATCGACGATCCGGGTGACGCGGACGGTCTCGCCGGCGACGACGAGGGTGCCGTCGACGACCTCGACCGGGCCGCCTGCCAGCCCGGTCAGGGCGG
>DATITJ010000390.1:0-1580 GCA_035467935.1 Ornithinibacter sp. | reverse complement strand
TCGGCGACCAGGACAACGTCGTGCTCGACGACGAGTGGACCGTCGTGACCCGCGACCGCTCGCGCGCGGCCCACTGGGAGCACTCGGTCGCCGCGACGAGCGCCGGCCTGTGCGTGCTGACGGCGCTCGACGGCGGCGCGGACCGCCTGGCCGCCGTCGGTGTCCCGCACGCCCCCATCGACCCCGCCTGAGTCCAGCGCTCGCCACCCGCCGGCGAGCACTGACGGGCACGCGAGCGGCATCCGCTCGGCGACCCGGGCGACCCGCCCACCGCACCGTGCGTGGTTGTGCCCGATCTCTCGCTGACCCCCCGGGCGCGACCCCACTAGGGTGGCAAAGCCGGGGTCCGCGACGTGACCCCTGCCCAGCGCCGGAAGGGGTCACGATGTCGGACGCGTCGGTCACGCAGACCGCGGAGGGGACGATGGAGCTGGCGGCCGGGTTCCCGGAGCACACCCGCGAGGACTGGCAGCGCCTGGTCGCCGCGGTGCTCAACAAGGGCCGGGCGGAGGACGCCAGGCTCGACGGCCCGCAGGCCGAGGAGGCGCTGCGTCGCCACCTGGAGGGCGGCATCGAGGTCGACGCCCTCTACCTCCACGAGGAGCGGGCCCTCGGTGTGCCGGGCGCCCTGCCCTTCACCCGTGGCCGGGCCCTGCGTGACGGCACGACGCCGTGGGACGTGCGCCAGCTGCACGACGACCCGGATGCCGCCGTGACCCGCGCCGCGGTGCTCGACGACCTCGAGCACGGTGTCACCTCGGTGTGGGTGCACGTGGGTGCGGACGGGATCGCCGTGGCCGACCTGCCCGAGGCCCTTGCCGAGGTGCGCTTCGACCTCGCCCCGGTGGTCGTCTCCTCGGTGACCGACCAGCCGGGCGCCGCCCGGGCCCTGCTCGACCTCGTGGGCGAGCGCGAGTCGGTCGGTGGCAACCTCGGCCTCGACCCGTTCGGCGCCGCCGCCCGGCTGGGCACCGCCCCCGACCTCAGCCCGCTCGCCGACCTGGTGCGCGAGTGCAGCCACCGCGAGGGCTGGCGCGCGATCACGATCGACGCCCGTGTCCTGCACGAGGCCGGCGCCTCCGACGTCGACGCCCTGGCGGTCGCGGTCGCGACCGGCGTCGAGTACCTGCGACACCTCGAGGCGGCCGGCATCCCCGCAGCCGAGGCGTTCGCGCAGATCGAGCTGCGGGTCGGGGCCACCGCCGACCAGTTCCTCACCGCCGCCGTGCTGCGGGCCGTCCGCCGGGTCTGGGCCCGGGTCGGCGAGGCGTGCGGTGTCCAGGACCAGCGCGGGCTGCGCACCCACGCCGTGACCAGCCTGCGGATGTTCACCCGCGAGGACCCGTGGGTCAACGTGCTGCGCAGCACCCTCGCCGCCTTCGGGGCCTCGGTCGGCGGCGCCGACGCCATCACCGTGCTTCCCTACGACACCGTGCTCGGCCTGCCGGAGCGACTGGGACGGCGGCTGGCCCGCAACACCCAGATCCTGCTCGCGGACGAGTCCAACGTCGGCCGCGTCACCGACCCCGGCGGCGGTTCCTGGTACCTCGAGTCACTCACCGACGACGTCGCCGCGGCCG
>DATITJ010000389.1:0-4137 GCA_035467935.1 Ornithinibacter sp. | reverse complement strand
CGGCGATCGAGCCACCGACGATGCCGGGCACGAGGCCGGGCCGGTCGGCGATCGCGAAGGCGATGAATCCCGACAGGATGGGCACGAGGAAGCCGAACGCCGCGCCGCCCATGACGAACAGCAGGGCCGCCCAGGAGGTGAGGCTCAGCGGGTCGAAGGTCTGGGTGATGTTGTACTCACCCTCGGCCGTGAGGCCGTACTTGACGATCTCGATGGCGCCCTGCTCGCCCATCGCGAGCTGCGCGACCATGAACGACAGGGCGATGAGGATGCCGCCGGCGGCGACGAACGGGATCATGTAGGACACCCCGGTCATCAACCACTGGCGCACCTTGGTGAGCGTGCTCGCCTCGTTGTCGACCTTGCTCGCCAGCCCACCCGACACCGCAGGGCCCGCCGCCATCGCCTCGGCGGCCAGCTGCGGATGCGCCTTCCACTGCTCGGCCATCCGGACGGCCTCCGCGACGAGGGCCGGGCCGTCGGAGATGCCCTTCTTGACGCCGACGTCGACGATCGGCTTGCCGGCGAACCGGCCGGCGTCCTTGACCGGGAGGTCGTGGGCGAAGATCACCGCGTCGGCCGCGGCGATCTCGGCCGCGGAGAGCGGGCTGGACCCGGCCGAGCCCTGGGTCTCGACCTTCATCGTGTGCCCGGCGGACTTCGCGGCGTTCTCGAGGCCCTCGGCCGCCATGTAGGTGTGGGCGATGCCGGTCGGGCACGACGTGACGCCGACGAGGTTCAGGGAGCGCGGGGCCTCGTCGACGGCGACGGGGGCGGATGCCGTGGCGCCGGCAGGCGCGACATCGGCATCCGTCGTCGTCATGGCGGATGCAGCGGCAGGTGCGGCCACGACGGCGGCGGGCGCGGCATCCGGCGCGGGGGGGTCGAGCGCGACCTCCGCCTCGACGATGCGCACGACCTCGGCCTCGGTGGTCGCTGCGGCCAGGGCCGCCTTGAAGTCCTTCTTCATGAGCGCGCGGGCGAGCTTGGGCAGCATCTGCATGTGCGCGTCGCCGCCGCCCTCGGGAGCCGCGATGAGGAAGACGAGGGTGGCCGGGCCGTCCTTGGCACCCCAGTCGATGCCGTCGGTCGAGCGGCCGAAGACGAGCGAGGGCTCGGTGATCGCGGCGCTGCGGGCGTGCGGGATGCCGATGCCGCCGGGGAGACCGGTGGCCATCTTGCTCTCGCGCTCGCTGACGTCGGCGAGGAAGGTGTCGAGATCGGTGCAGCGGCCACTGGCCACGAGCCGCTCGGCGAGGGTGCGGGTCGCCTCGTGGCGGTCGGCACCGGTCAGGTCGAGGACGACCTGCTCGTCGGTGATGAGGGGCATGGTGCTTCCTTTCGGGTCAGCGCAGGACGAGGGAGGAGTCGGGGGTGCGGGTGACCTCGACGGGGATGCCGAGGAGGTCGTCGGGGGTCGGCACGCGGCTGCCGGGGAGGGTGACCGCGGCGGCCCCCCACGTGACGGCGGCGGCGAGGGCGGCGTCGGCGGGAAGCCCGCTCGACAGACCGTGGAGCAGGCCGGCGAGCATGCAGTCGCCGGCTCCCACGGTGGACAGGGGGGTGGTGATGGTGGCCCGGGCGTGCACGACCTCGTGGGCCGTGACGAGCAGGGCGCCGCGGCCGCCGAGGCTCACCGCGACGACCTCGATGCCGTCGGCGACGAGGTCGAGGGCCGCCGCATGGACGTCACCCAGGGTCGGCAACGGGTGGTCGACGAGCTCGGCGAGCTCCTCGTGGTTGGGCTTGACCAGGTGCGGGCGGGCCGCAACGGCCAGCGGCATCGGCGCGCCGGAGGAGTCGACGGCCACGCGCACCCCGCGCTCGCGCACCCGGGTGACGAGGGTCGCGTAGAGGTCGGTCGGCGCGCCCGGGGGCAGGCTGCCACAACCGACGACCCAGGCCGCGCCCTCGCCGGCCGCGAGGGTGGCCGTCAGCAGGGCCTCGACCTCGGCCGGGGAGAGCCGCGGGCCGGGCTCATTGAGCTTGGTCGTCGTGCCGTCGGGCTCGAGGACGCTGACGTTCATGCGAAGGGCGCCGGCGACGGGCACGCTGCAACGGGCGACACCGGCCGCGTCGAGGAGCTCTTCCATGAGGTGGCCTTCGGGCCCGCCCGCAGGGAGCACCGCGAGCGTCGGGGACCCCTGCGCGGCGAGCGCCCGGGAGACGTTGACGCCCTTGCCTCCCGGGTCGACCCGGCTCGACGTGGCCCGGTGCACCTCGCCGCGGCGCAGGGCGTCGATGACGATGGCGCGGTCGACGCTCGGGTTGGGGGTGAGGGTGACGATCACGCCGTCACCACCCGGGGGCCGGCCGCGCGCAGCTCTGCGGCGACGTCGTCGGCGAGGTCGGTGTCGGTCACGACGACGTCGACGTCGGCCAGCGTCGCGAAGCGGTGGAGGTGGTCGTCGCCGGCCTTGCTCGAGTCCGTGGCGACGAGCACGCGGCGCGCCGAGCGCACCATCGCCGCCTTGACGAGCGACTCGGCCTGATCGGGGGTCGTGAGGCCCCGGACGGCGGAGAAGCCGTTCGTGCCGAGGACCGCGAGGTCGACGACGAGGCCGTCGAGGGCGGCCGTGGCCCACTCGCCGACCGCCGCACCGGTGATCCCCCGCACACGACCGCCGAGCAGGTAGAGCGTGACACCCGGGTGGGAGGACAGGGCGGATGCCGCGGCGACGGAGTTCGTGACGACGGTGAGGTCGAGGTCGGGCGGGAGCAGCTGCACGACGGCGAGGGTGGTCGAGCCTGAGTCGAGCAGGACGGTTCCGCCCGTAGGGAGCTCGTCGAGCACGCGGGCCGCGATGCGACGCTTGACGTCGGTGAGGCGTGAGGACCGGGTGGCCAGCGTGGGCTCGAGCTCGAGGCGCTCGACGGGGATCGCACCCCCGTGGACCCGGCGGACCGAGCCCCGCTGCTCCAACGCGGTGAGGTCGCGGCGCACCGTCTCGGTGGCGACCCCCAGGGAGCCGGCGAGGGAGGCGACCTCGACCCGGCCGGCACGGCGAGCCTCCGCCATGATCCGTTGCTGCCGCTCGGCTGCGTACATCGGACTCCTTCGTCACGACCGTGGGCCCATCGTTGGGCCGGTCGGACCATCAAAGCACTCGCTCGCGCCGATGTAAAGATATACGGGCGCCCGTTTTTGTGGGTTCTACCCGTTTTTGTTGGTAATGCCTCGTCGGCGGTGGTGTGGTGCAGCTCACGAGCCGGCGGGGCCCGCGGTGCCGAGCGAGCCCAGGCACGTCGTCGGCTGGACGGCCATCGACCGTTCGGACACCCCAGTCCGCCCGTTCGGACACACAGTAAGGATGAACCCTTGTCTTCGTAAGGAAACGGTAAAGAGCCGGCCCAGTTCTCTTTACCATCGGCATACCCGCTCAACCAGAGCGACGCAGGGACCAGGGAACAGGTGGGAATCGCATGTGCGAAACAGTCAATCGTGACCCCTACGTCGCTGGCGCGGCGGACGTCCTCCCGGCCGGAACACCCGCTCACGCCATGCCCACCACGACCGCACCTCGCCGCCGCCCTCTTGGAGGCATGCCTCCGATGAGAGGCGTCAAGCGCGCACTCACGGCCCTCGGACTGACCGTCGCACTCGTCGCAGCGGGGGCAACGAGCACCCAGGCAGCACCCCTCACCAAGCCGTCCGGCCGCTTGTTCGAGGCCATCGTCGCGCACGAGGTCGGGCACTGCCTCGGTTACTGGGGTCACCCGGGCGGCACCACCTCGATCATGCGAAGCACCCTCCTCCCCTGGATGATCAGCTCTGGCGCACACGGGTACACGCCGACCCGTGCCGACCTCGCCGACATCCACGCCTCACGAGCGAACTACGTCTCCGGGGAGCGTGCGACCGCCCGGGTGCCCTACCCCTTCGTCAGCGACCACGTGCCCGTGTACAACACGACGGGCATGGCGTCCGCGTTCACCGCGGCCGACCGCTGGGACCCCTACACGTCCGTCAGCATCGTGAGCGTGAGCCGGGAGCCCTCGTCAGGCATCACGATCAAGTGGAACCCCAAGCTCGCCGGGTCGGGTCGGGCTGCTCAGGCGGTGGTCAACCGCTGGCACTGGAACGGGAAGCACTGGCAGGTCGCGGACTGCACGGTCGAGATCAGCACCCAGGTCGTG
>DATITJ010000388.1:0-3345 GCA_035467935.1 Ornithinibacter sp. | reverse complement strand
CACACCCACCTCCCCATGACCCTCCTTCGGGGCCTGGCGGAGAACGTCGACCTCCAGGGCTTCCTCACCCGGGTGTGGGCCGCCGAGGGCGCGGTCATGGACCCCGAGACGGTCGAGCTCGGTGCCACCCTCGGCGCCCTCGAGTCGCTGCTCGGCGGCTGCACGACCCAGCTCGACATGTACTTCCACCACGAGGCCACCCACCGTGGCGCCGTGGCCGCCGGCAGCCGCCACGTCATCGGGCCGGTGTTCTTCGACGGCCCCGGTCCCGACGGACTCGCGTGGGAGGAACGCCTGGCCGACCTGCGCGCCTGGCCCGCCCTGCTCGACGAGATCGGCGGCCCCCGGGTGCCGGTCTCGGCCATGCCCCACGCGACCTACACGTGCTCCCCGGACGGCTTCGCCGAGGTCGTGAGGATCCTGCGCGAGGTCATCGTCGGTGCCGACCGGTCCGGCCTGGTGACGACCCACGTCTCCGAGAACGCCGCCGAGAACGACGGCATCCGCGAGCGGTACGACGCGACCCCGACCGAGCTGCTGGCGCGGGCCGGCTGGGTCGAGCGCGACCTCCCCCTCGTCGTCGGGCACGGCGTGCACCTCAGCGAGGGCGACCGCGAGGTCCTGGCGGTCGGCGGCGCCGCCGTCGGGCACTGCCCCGGCTCCAACCTCAAGCTCGCCAGCGGCGCCCTGCCGTGGGAAACGGTGCGAGACAGCGGCATCCGCCTCGGCATCGGCACCGACGGGTGCTCGAGCTCGAACGACCTCGACATGTGGCAGGCCATGCGCCAGGCCGCGCTGCTCGCCCGCCTGACGAGCGGGCGCCCCGACGTCGCGAGCGCGACCGAGGTGCTGCGCGCCGCGACCATCGAGGGAGCCCGCGCGCTCGGCCTGGGCGAGGAGATCGGCTCGGTGGAGCTCGGCAAGCGCGCCGACCTCGTGCTCCTCGACCTCGCCGCCCCGCACCTCACCCCGGTGCACGACGTCGCGGCCCTCCTCGTCTTCGCGGCGGGCCGGGGCGACGTCACCGACGTGCTCGTCGACGGCGAGGTCGTCGTGCGCGACCGGCGCAGCACGCGCCTCGACACCGCCGACCTGCTGGCCCGCGCCGCCGCCCGCGGCGAGGTCGCCCGAGCCGCCGCGGAGGCCCCGTGACGACGGAGACCGCCGAGCAGGTCATCAAGCGCCTCCGGCTGCGGCCCATCCCCGAGGAGTGCGCCTGGATCAACGAGGGCCCCCGCACCCCGGGACTGAGCGCGGCCAGCGTGCTGCTCACCAACCGGCCCGACGGGTTCTCGGCGATGCACCGCCTCGCCGTCGACGAGGGCTGGCAGTGGCTCGCCGGCGCCCCCGCCGCTCTGCTGCGCCTGCGCAAGGGCGGGTCGGGCGTGCTGAGCCGCGTCGGCCCGCAGAGGAGCCAGTTCCTCGTGCGCCGCGGCACGTGGATGGGCGCGTCGACCCTCGGCGACTGGACGCTCATCTCCTGCTGGTGCTCACCGGCGTTCCGCGCCGAGCACTTCGAGCTGGGGCAGCGTGAGGACCTCGTCGAGCGCTACCCCGGCCACGCGACCGAGATCACCGCGCTGACCCGCACCGACCCCTCGGGACACCTGACATGACCGCCCTGGTCACGGGCGCGAGCGGCGGGCTGGGCCGCGCGATCGCCGTCGCCCTCGCCCGGGCGGGCCACGACGTCGCCGTCCACTACCGCGGCGACGCCGAGGGCGCCGCGACCACCGCCGCGCGGGTGCAGGCGGCCGGGTGCCGTGCCGTCACCGTCCACGCCGACCTCGCCGTCGACGACGCCGGCGCGCTCGACCGGGCCTGCGACGACCTCCTCGACGCCTGCACCGCAGCCCTGTCCGCACCGGACGTCGTCGTGCTCAACGCCTTCCCGCAGGACCTCGTCGCGTGGGCCGACCTCGACACCGCCGCGTGGGACGCCACGCACCGGGGCGGCCTGCGCCCCACGGCCGCCCTGCTCCACCGCGCCACCGACCGCATGGGGCCCGGGGGGGTCGTCGTGACGATCGGGTCGGTCGAGGGCTTCCGGGCCGCTGCGTCCCACACCCCGTATGCCGTGGCCAAGGCCGCGCTGCACCACCTCACCGGCGCGGCGGCGTTCGCGGTGGGGAGCCGCGGCATCCGCGTCGTCGGCGTCGCCCCCGGGCTCGTCGACCGCGAGGGGTTGGAGGAGGCGTGGCCGGAGGGCGTGGCGCGCTTCCGGCGGGCCTCGGCCCTGGGGCGCCCGGTGACCCCGCAGGAGGTGGCCGCCACGGTGGCGTTCCTCGCCTCGGCCGCCGCATCCGGCATCACCGGCACCACCGTCACCGTCGACGCCGGGTGGTCCGCCTCCCCCGCATGGTGACTTCTCGCCAGTGCCGGGGGGTGGATCTCGTCACCACCCCCTCTAGCGAGGTAACAACAGGGCAACGACACTCGGGGGTCAGGCCGTGGGACGCGGCCCACGGCATAGCATCTGGTCGTCTGACCCCATCTCCGAGGAGAACCTTCATGAAGTCCACGCGTTACCTGGTCGCAGCGCCCGCAGCGCTTGCCCTGGCCCTGGCCGGCTGTGGCGGCAGCACCGGCAACACCGACACCCCCGCCGCCTCCGGCTCCGCCGACGCGGGTGCGCCCACCGACGACAGCAACTGCGCCGACGATGCGGTGTTCTGCATCGGCCTGGTCACCGACACCGGCAAGGTCGACGACAAGTCGTTCAACCAGTCCGCTCACGAGGGCGCCATGGCGGCCGCCGAGCAGACCAAGGGCTTCTACAAGTACGTCGAGACCCAGGACGCCAAGGACTACGCCGCCAACATGGCGCAGTTCACCAACAAGAAGTACGACGTCGTCGTCACGGTCGGCTTCCTCATGACCGACGCGACCGTCGCCGCGGCGACCGCGAGCCCCGAGACCCGCTTCATCGGTGTCGACCAGGGCTACGACGCGGCCGCCGTCACCGCGAAGAACGTCACCGGCCTGATCTTCCCCGAGGACCAGGCGGGCTACGGCGCCGGCTACCTCGCGGGCCTGATGACCAAGACGAACAAGCTCGGCCAGGTCCTCGGTCTCGAGATCCCCCCGGTCCAGAAGTTCGCCAAGGGCTTCGAGGCCGGCGCCAAGGCCGCCAACCCGAGCGTCGACGTCGCCACCGTCTACCACCCCGCCGCGGACAACGCGTTCAACGACCCGGTATGGGGCGCCGGCGAGGCCAAGAAGCAGCTCGCCCAGGGTGCGGACATCATCTTCGGCGCCGGTGGCAACACCGGTAACGGCGCCCTGCAGGAGGTCGCGAAGGCCTCCGGTGCGGGCACCGACAAGTTCTGCATCGGTGTCGACACC
>DATITJ010000387.1:0-2520 GCA_035467935.1 Ornithinibacter sp. | reverse complement strand
GCCAACGACATCATGGTGAGCATCCTCACCGACCCCCGGCCGGAGCCCAACCGCTACGTCGTGATGAGCCGCTCGGTCGGCAACGAGAGCGACATCGTGCTCGCCGAGCGCACCAGCGGCGCCCTCGACCTCGACTCGGTGAGCCCCGAGCTGCAGGCGGCCGTCGCGGCATCCCCCGACCGCCAGCAGACCCAGATGAGCGAGGTGACGGTCGGCGGCGAGAGCCTGCCCGCCGTCATCGTCGGCAGCGTCGTGCAGGTGCCGAACGCCGGGCAGTACGACCTCTACTTCATCTACCCGATGGTGCAGGAAGTGTCGACGATGGACCTCATCGGCAACGCCTTCCTCGTCGCCGGCGTCATCCTCACCCTGCTCGTGGGCGCCGTCGCCTGGGTCGTGACCCGCCAGGTCGTCGCCCCGGTGCGCCGCGCCGGGGAGGTCGCCCAGCGCCTGTCGGCCGGCAAGCTCAACGAGCGGATGCCGTCGCGCGGCGAGGACGACCTGGCCCTCCTGGCGACCTCCTTCAACGGCATGGCCGACAGCCTGCAGAGCCAGATCCGCCAGCTCGAAGGACTGTCCGCCGTGCAGCAGCGCTTCGTCTCCGACGTCTCGCACGAGCTGCGCACCCCCCTGACGACGATCCGGATGGCCGTCGACCTCATCCACGAGTCGCGCACGAGCTTCGACCCCACCGTGGCCCGCTCCGCGGAGCTGCTCGCGGGCGAGCTCGACCGCTTCGAGGCACTGCTGTCCGACCTGCTCGAGATCAGCCGCTTCGACGCCGGCGCCGCGGCCCTCGAGATCGAGCCCGTCGACCTCGCGGGCACGGTGGCGAAGGTCGTCGACGCCGCCCGCCCCCTCGCCGAGCGCCGGGGGAGCGTGGTCACCGTGCACGCGCCCGACGGACCGGCCGAGGCCGAGGTCGACGAGCGGCGCGTCGAGCGCATCCTGCGCAACCTCGTCGTCAACGCCATCGAGCACGGCGATGGACGCCCGATCGACATCCGCGTGGCCGTCGGGTCGGATGCCGTCGCCGTCGTCGTCGAGGACCACGGCGTCGGCCTGCGCCCCGGCGAGGCCGCCAACGTCTTCACCCGCTTCTGGCGTGCCGACCCGGCGCGGGCGCGCACCACCGGGGGCACCGGCCTCGGGCTCTCCATCTCGCTCGAGGACGCCCGCCTGCACAACGGCTGGCTCCAGGCCTGGGGCCAGCGCGGCGTCGGGTCCCGCTTCCGGCTCACCGTTCCGCAGCGCGCGGGGGAGACCCTGCACGGCTCACCACTTCCGCTCACGCCCGTCGAGGACCCATGAGGCCCCGGCGCCTCGGGCCGGCCCTCGCCGTGCTCCTCGCACTCGTCGTCGCCGGGTGCGGCGGCCTGTCCCGCGAGGGTCCCGTCGCGCCGGGCCTCGACGTCGGCAGCGGCAACCCGCCCGACGTGCGGGTCACCTTCCCCGGGCCGGTCCCCGGCGCCGGGCAGGAGAGCATCGTGCGCGGCTTCGTGCGCGCGGGCCAGGCCAGCGACGGGGCCTACGACAACGCGCGGGCCTTCCTCGCCACGACGGTCAGCGAGGGGTGGAGCCCCGACGGCCGGATCGTGCTGCTCGCCGACGACGCCCCACCCTCGGCCACCCTCCTCGACCCCGCGACGGTGCGCATCACCGCCCAGGCTGCCGGCACCGTCGACGCCGAGGGCCGCTACACCGCGGCACGCCCGGGCACCACCGTCACCGCGACCTTCGCCCTGGCCACGGTCGGCGGGGAGTGGCGGGTCAGCGCGCTGCCCGAGGACTTCGGCCGCTGGATCGCGCGCTCCGAGGTCACCCGCCTCGTCCAGCCGTATGCCGTGCACTACGTCTCCACGAGCCGTCGAGCCCTCGTGCCGGACGTCCGCTGGTTCCCCGCCGACAAGCTCGCCACCCGCCTGGCGCGCGCCCAGCTGACCGAGGTGCCCGGGTACCTCGCCGGCACCACGGTCACGGCCGTCCCCCCGGGGGCGCGGCTGCTCGGTGACGCCGTCTCCGTCGAGGCCGGCGTGGCCACGGTCAACCTCATCTCCGACCGGCTGCTGCCGGGCGAGGCCAACCGCCAGAACCTGTGGGCGCAGTTCGTGAGCACCCTGACCCAGGACCCCGAGGTCACCCGGGTCGCCCTGGCCGTCAACGGCGTGCCCGTCGACCTCGCCGAGCTCGACGCCACGGCGGGCACCCTCGCCGAGGTGGGCTTCGCGAGCCCGCCGGCGGTGTCGGTCGCCGCCCCGGTCGTGCGCCGGGGCGCCGACGTCACGGTGTTCGATCCCGCGACCCTCGGTGACGCCGAGCCCCGCGGGCCGTCGGGGACGGCCTCCTCCCACCCGCCCGTGACGCCGGACTTCACCCGCCTCGCCCTGTCCGTCGACGGCAGGGAGCTGGCCGGTGTCGACCCCGGTGGTGACGGCGTCTCACGCTGGATCGGCACCAACCGCTACGAGGTGCCGCTCACCGGCGTCGACGTCGGCAACCCGGCATACGACCGACGCGGCT
>DATITJ010000386.1:0-4019 GCA_035467935.1 Ornithinibacter sp. | reverse complement strand
CCAGTGCCATCCAGGCCGAGCCGCCCTCGCCGGGAGTGGCCGTCACGACGACGTCGGCATCGACGCGGTTGAGCACGTCGGGGCGGATGAGCACCGGGTCGGTGGTGTCGGGGCGCGCCGTGAACTCGGCACTCCCGGAGCTCCCCAGCTGCGTCGCGAACCAGACGCCCACGACGGTGAGCGCCAGGCCGACGAGGGCCAGGAGCGCACCGACGACGCGCTTCACGATGATGACCATGTGGGGTGTCCTTCACGGGGTACGGGCGGCCCGGACGCACGGTCCGGGCACAGGGCTGCCTTCCACCATGACAAACGCGACCGGCCCCCGACAAATCGCGGCAGCACGCGGCGTGACCGATGCCACGCTCAGGCGTCGAAGTCGCGAGCCCCCACGCGCACCTCGCGAAGCAGGCCGAAGAGCGCGGCGTGCTGCTCCTCGTCGAGCATCCCGAGGCCGAAGTCCGCCGCCTCGAGGTCGGCGGTGACGGCCTCCATCGCCGCACGACCGGCATCCGTGATGACCGCGAAGGCACCGCGGCGGTCGTCGGGGTTGGGCACCCGCTCGACGAGTCCCTGGGCGACGAGGCGCTGGACGATGTTCGTCGCGCTCGTGGGGTGCACCATGAGCCGCTCGCCGATCCGCGTCATCGACAGGCGTCCTTCCCGGCTGAACGCGAGCAGCACGAGGCACTCGTAGCGGGCGAAGGTCAGCCCGTGCCGGCCGGCGATCGCGTCGAACCGCCCGAGCAGCAGCTGCTGCACGCGCATGATCGACGTGGCCGTCGCCATCGAGGCCGACCGGGAGCCCTGGCCCCACCGAGCGCGCCACAGCTGCGACGCCCGGGCGATGGGGTCGAAGGGCAGGCGCACCGGCTGGCTCACAGCGAGCACGCTAGCCCAGCGCCCGGGCGGCTGCCCACGACGACCGGATGCCGCCGCGTCGCCGCCGGCGTCGGCGTGACCGCCTCGAGCGGGGGGTCAGGACCTGGGGGTCGGGTCCGTCGGCACCAGCCGCAGCGTCTCCCCCAAGGCGTGGAGGACGTCGTCCTGATGCCTGCGGAACACCTCGATGAGGGCCTCGGTGGCCCGTCGACCCGTCGGGGTGAGCCGCACGAGCACGGCACGGCGGTCGGCCGGCCACACCCCGGTGCGGCGCTCGACGAGCCCGAGGCCCTCGAGCCGGTCGAGGAGGTTCGTCGTGCCGGCCGGCGTGAGGTCGAGGTGCTCGGCGAGGACGGACGGGCGGCTCTCGCGCAGGGCGAGGTAGGTCACGGCATACCGGTCGGGGGTCTCGGCCAGGCCGAAGGGCCGGCCGGCGGCCCGCGCGTCGCGCCCGTGGGCCCCGCCGACGGCGCCGATCCGGTCGACGGCCTCGCGGACGGAGAGGGGGCGCCCGGGTCCCCTCCTGCCCTCGGGGTCACGGCCCAGGATCAGCTCGACCTCCTTGACCACGGGGGCGGAGTCGCGCAGGAAGTCGCCCAGGGCGGACTCGAGGCGGGTCAGGCAGGCGGCACCGGCAGCGGTGGGTGCCAGCACCGCACGGCGTCCGTCGACCTCGTCCACGGACCGCTCCACGAGCCCCGTGCGGCGCAGGCGCACGAGCCCGCGGGCCAGCGTGCTGCGCGGGATCCCCAGCAGCTCGACGAGGGCCGAGGGGCTCGCCCCGGCGCTGCGGGCGATCGCCAGGAGGATCTGCGAGTCCACGCTCCCCGTCGCGCCCTGGCCGAGCGCCCTCGCACCGACCCGGCCGAGCCCGAGCGAGTACCGATGGAGGAGCACGATGGCCTCGAGGAGACCCTCGTCCGTGACCGTGACGCGAGGTGGAGACATAGGCGACAGGGTACGGATCACGGTGGCGCCGCGGAGCCCTCCGGCACCTCGGACGCCGCCACTTCCTGAGCGTCTCTGAGGGAGGTGGGTCGACGCCCCGGCACCCCACCGCGACCGAATCCGCAGCCAGGGCCGAGTGGCGGATTGCGCAAGCGCTCTCGCAGTGCCTAGCGTGCTCCCCATGAACGGCTCGAACCCGGTGGCCTGGCGCGACCACGACGCGGTCCTCTTCGACCTGGACGGCGTCCTGACGCCGACCGCCGAGGTGCACATGAGGGCGTGGGCGGAGATGTTCGACGCGTTCCTCGCCGGCCACGACGACCCCGGCGCGGACACCTCGCCCTACTCCGACGCCGACTACTTCGCGCACGTCGACGGCAAGCCCCGCTACGACGGCGTGCGCGACTTCCTCGAGTCACGCGGCATCCACCTGCCGGAGGGCGAGCCGTCCGACCCGGCCGACGCCGAGACGGTGTGCGGCCTGGGCAACCGCAAGAACGACGCCTTCAACGCCGTCCTCGCCCGTGACGGCGTGACCCCGTTCCCCGGCTCCGTGGCCCTCCTCGACGCGCTGCGCGAGATGGGGATGCCGCTCGCGGTCGTGTCGTCGTCGGCCAACGCCCCCGCCGTGCTCGCCGCGGCCGGGCTCGAGGGCCGCTTCGTGACCGTCGTCGACGGCCGGGTCGCCCACGCGCTCGGGCTGCCCGGCAAGCCGGCCCCCGACACCTTCGTGCACGCTGCGAGCGCCTGCGGCACGACGCCGGCCCGGTCGGTGGTCGTGGAGGACGCCGTCTCGGGCGTGCGGGCCGGGGCCACGGGCGGCTTCGGCCTCGTCATCGGCGTCGACCGCGGGGCCGGGGCCGCGGTGCTCACCGAGGCCGGCGCCCACGTCGTCGTCGCGGACCTCGGGGAGCTCGCGTGAGTCGCGGGCCGGCCTGCTCCGACCCGCTCGACCGCAGCCGGTTCCCCGCCGACCCCTGGCGACTGGTGGAGTGCGACCCCGAGCGCAGCGACCTCGGCGTCACCGAGGCCCTGTTCTCCGTCGCCAACGGCTACATCGGGATGCGCGGCAACCCCGAGGAGGGCCGCCACGCGTTCGAGCACGGCACCTACGTCAACGGCCTGCACGAGACCTGGCCGATCCGTCACGCGGAGGCGGCCTACGGGTTCGCTCGCACCGGGCAGACGATCGTCAACGCCCCGGACGCCAAGCTCATGAAGCTCTACGTCGACGACGAGCCACTCGTCATCGGCTCCGCCGACCTCGAGGGCTACGAGCGCTCACTGGACTTCCGTGACGGGGTGCTGCGCCGCTCGGTCATCTGGCGCACCCCCTCGGGCAAGCGGGTCAAGATCGACTCGACGCGGATGGTGTCGATGACGCAGCGCCACCTCGTGCTGCTGACCCTCGAGGTGACCATGCTCTCGGGCGACGCGCCGGTCGTCGTGTCCTCCCAGCTGCTCAACCGCCAGGACGGGGTCGACGAGTACCACGTGCGCGCGGATGCCGGGTCCGGGACGACCGACCCCCGCAAGGCAGCCGCCTTCGAGGGTCGGGTCCTCGAGCCGCGCATCCACATGGCCAAGGACGACCGGATGATGCTGGGCTACCAGTGCGCGAACTCGCGGATGACGGTCGCCGTCGCCGCCGACCACCTCGTGCGCACCCCGGACCCCTACGAGGTCGTCATGGGCGACGAGCCCGACCTCACGAAGATGGTCTTTCGCGTCGACGCCCGTGAGGGCAGCACGCTGCGCATCGAGAAGACCGTGGCCTACCACACCTCGCGCGGCCTGCCCGTGCGCGAGCTGTCCGACCGGTGCCGCCGGACCCTGGACCGGGCGGCCCGCTACGACATCGACCACTGGCTGGCCGAGCAACGCGACTGGTACGACCAGTTCTGGGCGTCCGCCGACGTGGAGATCACCTCGGACGACGGCTCGAGCGACGCCGTTCAGCAAGCGATCCGCTTCAACATCTTCACCCTCGCGCAGGCCAGCGCCCGGGCGGACGGGCACGGGGTCGCGGCCAAGGGTGTGAGTGGCTCGGGGTACGAGGGCCACTACTTCTGGGACAGCGAGGTGTACGTCGTGCCGTTCCTCACCTACACGCGCCCCGAGCTGGCCCGAAACCTCATGCACTTCCGCAGCAGGATGCTGCCTGCTGCCCGCGACCGGGCCGCCGAGCT
>DATITJ010000385.1:0-2625 GCA_035467935.1 Ornithinibacter sp. | reverse complement strand
AGGCTCCTCCATGTCCACCGACCCGACCGTCATCGTCGCCGGCGCCCGCACCCCGATGGGGCGGATGAGCGGCTCGCTCAAGGGCTTCAGCGGCTCCGACCTCGGTGGCTTCGCCATCAAGGGTGCCCTCGACAAGGCCGGTGTGGCCCCGGAGGACGTCGACTACGTCATCATGGGCCAGGTGCTCTATGCCGGTGAGGGCCAGATCCCGGCCCGCCAGGCAGCCGTCAAGGCCGGAATCCCGATGAGTGTCCCGGCGCTCAGCGTGAACAAGGTGTGCCTGTCGGGCATCGACGCCATCGCGCTCGCAGACCAGCTGATCAGGGCCGGGGAGTTCGAGATCATCGTCGCCGGCGGGCAGGAGTCGATGACCAACGCCCCGCACCTGCTCGAGAAGAGCCGCGACGGGTTCAAGTTCGGCAACGTCACCCTGCGCGACCACATGGACTTCGACGGCCTCTCCGACGTCTTCACCGCCCAGGGCATGGGCGGCCTCACCGAGGCAGCCAACACCGGCGACCGCGCCGTCACGCGCGAGGAGCAGGACGCCTTCGCCGCCCGCAGCCACCAGCTCGCCGCGCGGGCGTGGAAGGACGGCTACTTCGACGACGAGGTCGTCGCCGTGCAGATTCCCCAGCGCAAGGGCGACCCCATCGAGTTCAGGACCGACGAGGGCATCCGTGCCGACACCACGGCGCAGTCCCTGTCCGGCCTGCGCCCCGCCTTCGCCAAGGACGGCACGATCACGGCCGGCTCGGCCTCCCAGATCTCCGACGGGGCCGCCGCGGTCGTCGTCATGCGCAGGTCCAAGGCCGAGGAGCTCGGCCTGACGTGGCTCGCCGAGATCGGCGCCCACAGCGTCGTCGCCGGGCCCGACTCCACCCTGCAGAGCCAGCCGGCGGAGGCCATCAAGGCAGCCTGTGCCAAGGAGGGCATCGCCCCCGCCGACCTCGACCTCGTCGAGATCAACGAGGCCTTCGCCGCCGTCGGGCTCGTCTCCGCCAAAGAGCTCGGCATCGCTGAGGACCGGGTCAACCCCAACGGCGGCGCGATCGCGGTGGGGCACCCGCTCGGCATGTCCGGCGCGCGCATCACGCTCCACCTCGCCCTCGAGCTGCAGCGGCGCGGTGGCGGCATCGGTGCAGCGGCGCTCTGCGGGGGTGGCGGCCAGGGCGACGCGCTCGTCGTCAAGGTCCCCGCGCAGGGCTGACCGGGCTCACCCCGATCGGGCCGCGCACCGTCGACGTCCCCTCCCTCGTCGCCCAGGCGAGGGAGGGGCGTCCGCGTGCGGTGGCCCGGCTGATCTCCCTCGTCGAGGACGCCCACCCCGCCCTGCGCCAGGTGATGGCGCTCATCGCGCCGGATGCCGGTCGCGCCCACGTCGTCGGCGTCACCGGTGCGCCGGGCGGGGGGAAGTCGACGACGACCAACGCGCTGGTCACGGCATACCGTTCCCGCGGACTGCGCGTCGGGGTTCTCGCGGTGGACCCGTCCTCACCGTTCTCCGGCGGTGCGCTGCTCGGTGACCGCGTGCGGATGTCCGACCACGCGGCCGACCCCGAGGTCTTCATCCGCTCGATGGCCTCGCGCGGCCACCTCGGCGGGCTGTCGTGGGCGGCGCCGCAGGCCCTGCGGGTGCTCGACGCGGCCGGCTGCGACGTCGTGCTCCTCGAGACCGTGGGCGTCGGGCAGTCGGAGGTGGAGGTCGCGGCGACGGCCGACTCCACGCTCGTGCTGCTCGCGCCGGGGATGGGCGACGGCATCCAGGCCGCCAAGGCCGGCATCCTCGAGGTCGCCGACGTGCTCGTCGTCAACAAGGCCGACCGTGAGGGCGCCGACCGCACCGTGCGCGACCTGCGGCACGCGGTGTCACTGGCCGACCACAGCGAGCCCGGCGTGTGGCGCACCCCCGTCGTGCGCACCGTCGCGACCTCGGACGCCGGTGTGGCAGAACTGGTCTCGGCGCTCGAGGACCACCGCGCCTGGCTGGGGGACGCCGGGCTGCGCGCCCGTCGGGCGAGGCGGGCCGCGCACGAGATCGAAGGGCTCGCGCTCGAGGCACTGCGGGCCAGGGTCGGGGGCGTGCGGGGCGACGCGCGCCTGTCGACGCTGGCGGACGAGGTCGTGACGGGCCGGATGGACCCGTATGCCGCCGCCGACCACCTCGTCGCGTCCGTCACCTCCGGCTGAGGCACGGTTGCACGCTTTCGCGCGAGAAGCCTCGGATCAGCAGGGCAGACGATGCGGGGCTGACGTGAAGGTGGCGGGATCGGGCGGGAAAGTTGCTCAGTCGGAGCCCACGGCCGTCGGCTCGGCGACGGCCGGGTCGACCGGAACCGGGTCCGGCAGGTCTTGTCCCTCGAGGGGGATCGCCGAGGGGACACCGGCAGTGATCCGGCTGCCGTCGGCCCGCGTCCCACCCGTCTGCGGACGGTTGCCGAGGGTGCCGGGGATCCGGGGGCCGTGTCCGTCCAGGGTGACGACGACCCGTTCCCGCTCGTCGACGGCATAGGTCGTACCGCGCACGTCCACCGGCACGGGGAGCTCGCCTTCCTCGACGTCGAAGGCCAGCGAGTCGGCGTCCAGGGTCACCCGCATCCGCGTGCCGCGCCAGGTGATCCGGAA
>DATITJ010000384.1:0-4130 GCA_035467935.1 Ornithinibacter sp. | reverse complement strand
CAAGGCGACGGACAAGGCGCTCAACGTCTCGCAGATCGTCACCCGGAGCTGGACCGTGGAGGAACCAGCCGATGAGACGGCTCCGGTCGTCACCGCACTAGCGGTGGGGACCCCCGGTGCCACGGCATCCTTCACGATCTCTTCGGACGACCCGGACGCGACGGTGGAGTGCATGCTGACCAAGGACGGGACCGCTGGTGCCTGGGAGGCATGCCAATCCCCCCAGACGTACAGTGACCTGGCGCCGGGGACGTACGTCCTCTCCGTCCGAGGGACCGACGAGGCCGGGAACATCTCGGCCGTCTACGCGACGGACAGCTGGACCGTCGCCCCGCCGGTCGACACGACCCGCCCCGTCGTCACCATCACCCCGGTGAAGATCTCCGGTGGCACCGCGAAGTTCGCCCTCACGGCGAGCGAGCCGGGCGTCAGCTTCCAGTGCAAGCTCGCGAAGAACGGAGTGGTCATCCAGCGCTGGGCGGCCTGCGGCCCGACGAAGAACTACTGGGGCCTCAAGCCGGCCACCTACGCCCTCAGTGTCCGTGCAACGGACGCGGCGGGCAACGTCTCCCTTGTCGTCCGATACACCTGGAAGGTCAAGACGGTCACGACAACGTCCAGGTGATCACCTTCCCGACCGAGTGAAGGAGGGGGGCCGCACGGCCACCGTGCGGCCCTCCTCCACGGCCCGGGACCGACCGGAGGAGGCCGTCGTGAGCAACCAAGACAACCTCGAGCAGCACCCCGCCCCCGCATCATCCACGTCGCATCACCGGCGCCGGGTGCCCCGACCGGCGCACAATGAGGACATGCAGACCGTGCTGGTCGTCGAGGACGAGAGCGACATCCGCGAGCTCCTCCGGCGCTACCTCGTGCGGGCCGGCCTGTCGGTGCTCGTCGCCGCCACCGGGGCCGAGGCGCTGCTCGAGCTCGACGAGTCCCGGCCCGACCTCGTCCTGCTCGACCTGGGCCTGCCGGACATCGACGGCGCGGAGATCCTCGCGCGGGCGGCTCCCGGCATCCCCGTCATCATCCTCACGGCTCGGGCCGCCCTCCCGGAGCGGATCGCCGGCCTGCGGGCCGGCGCGGACGACTACGTCGTCAAGCCGTTCAGCCCCACCGAGGTGGTGCTCCGCGTGCAGGCGGTCCTGGCGCGGCGGCCGGGCGGCGGCTCGTCGAGGGCCCGGTCCTTCGACGGTGGGCGACTGCGCGTCGACCATCAACGGCACGAGGCCAGCCTCGACGGGGTCGCGCTGTCCCTGACCCCGAGCGAGTGGGGCCTGCTCGTCACGCTCACCAGCGCCCCCGGACGGGTGTTCAGCCGCCGCGAGCTCGTCGAGCGCATCGGCGGGAGCCCGTTCCAGGGGTACGAACGCGCGGTCGACTCGCACGTGAAGAACCTGCGCCACAAGCTCGTGCCGGAGGGTCAGCACTTCGTGGAGACGGTCGTCGGGTTCGGCTACCGCTCGCGCGCCACCCCCGATGACTGACCGGCCGCGGCTCGGGGCGTTGGGGCGACGGCTCCTCGCGGGCTTCCTCGCCGTGGCCGCGGCGGCCCTCGGGGTCCTCCTCGTGGGAACCGTCCTGCCACACCTCGACGCCCGGAGCGGGCACGTCGAGGCGGTCGAGATCGAGTGGCTCCTCGCGGCCACCGGTGTCGCGGTGCTCACGGCGGTCGCCGTGTCCGTGGTCGTCAGCCACCGCATGGTGGTCCCGATGGAGGTGATCCTCGACGCGACGAGGGCCTTCGCCGCGGGGGACCACTCGGCCCGCGTCCCCGACCTCCGGCGAGCGGAGCTGGCCGAGCTCGTCGACACCCTCAACGCCGCCGCCTCCGAGGTCGAGCGTTCCGAGCAGGCGCGCCAGCGCCTCACCGCGGACATCGCCCACGAGCTGCGGACCCCCCTCACCGCCCTCCAGGCCGGGCTGGAGGAGCTGCGCGACGGGCTGGTGCCACCCACCCCGGCCACCCTGGCGGCGCTGCACGACCAGGCGAGCCGCCTCGGCCGGGTCGTCATCGACCTGGCCGAGCTGTCCGCCGTGGAGTCCGGTGGGCTCCCGCTCGTGCTCGGCCGCGTCGACCTCGCGACGGTGGCCCAGGAGGCGCTGTCCACGCGCTGGGGGGCGATGTCCGCCGCGGGGCTCGGAGCCCGGGCCGTCGTCGAGCCCCGGGTCTTCGTGGTCGCGGACGGCGACCGCCTGCACCAGGTCCTCGGCAACCTCCTCGCCCACAGCACGGCCTACTGCCGTCCCGGGGACACCGTCGAGGTCTGCGTCCGCACCGAGGACGGCCACGGCGTCCTGCAGGTCTCCGACACCGGCCCGGGGCTGGCGCACGACGAGCGCACGCATGCCTTCGACCGCCGGTGGCGGGGTCGAGGCGCCCGCGGCACGTCGGGCTCCGGGCTGGGCCTGCCCATCGTCCGAGCCCTCGTCCTCGCGCAGGGCGGGCGGGTCGAGCTGACCTCCGCGGAGGGTGCGGGCACCGTGGTGCGCGTCATACTTCCCCTCGCTGTGTGACCGAGTCCGGTGATCGCGTGAGGCGGCCCGGCGGATGCCGTGAACGCGTCAGCCGCGCGAGGCACGCCACCCGGCGTCACGGGCCTGCCGCTCCGTGCAGAACCACCGCTCGCCCGTGCCCACGGTGATCCTCGTGACCTCGTAGGACCGCTGGCCGGGCACGTGGTAGATCCGGTCACCGTCTCCGGTGACGTTGCCCTTGATGCGGCACGACCCCGACGCGGTGCCGCGGGCCGGCGCCGTGCAGCCACTGCTCCAGACGCCACGCCCGGCATCGCGCGCGGCCCGCTCCGCGGAGCGGTAGGAGGACTGACCGGCATACGGCTTGCCGTCGGTGAACTCCTCACCGAACCCGCCGGCGATGAGGACCCTGGCGACCTGGCGACCGTCGGACAGCGTGACGTGGCGCAGCAGCCGGCCGTGGTGGTCGCGGTCGGCCTGGGTGGGGTCGCGGGCCAGGCGCACCTTCCCGCTCTGCACCAGTGCCTGCATCCTGTTGGCGGCCTGCGGGGCGTAGCACTCGTCGGCGTGCAGCTCGGGGGTGTCGATCCCGATCACCTGCACCCTCTCGGTGACCCCGTGGACCTTGACCCTGATCGTGTCGCCGTCGATGACGGACACGACCGGCAGGAGGCCGGCGGTGCTGGCAGGTCCGGCGGTCGACGGTGCGGTCGTCGGCCGTGACGCCGTCGCCGACGGCGCCCACGGCGCCGGTGGCGCCAACGGTGCCGGTGGTGCCAGTGGTGCCGATGTCGATGACGGCACCGACGTCGAGAACGCGCTCGCTCCCGGCGCCGGACGCACCGAGGGGGTGGCGGGCGACGCGGAGGCACCCTCCAGGCCCGACCTGCCGCCGGGTGACGTGGCGGTGGAGGTCGGGGTGGGGGAGAAGGTGGGGGCCGCGGGGGCAGCCTGCACGCCGCCGCCCCGGCTCGAGGGGACGAAGGCGAGCAGCCCGCCGGCGGTCGCCGCCGCCGCGCCGACGAGGAGCGCACCCGCTGTCACGAGGGCGACTGTCGCGACGCGGGTCCGGCGGTACGGCGCACCGGGAGCGGGGGGACGGGAGCCGGACGGCGTGAGCGCCCACCCGCGGGCCACCGGGTGCAGGTGCGTGGTCCACTGCCGGCCGTCCCACCAGCGCTGTCGCGCAGGGTCGAACGGGTCGGTGAACCATCCTGGTGGCGGTTGTCCCACGTCCCCCTCCTCAGGTCGACACCGTCCCCGCCTACGGTCGACACCGCCGAGGCTAGCCCGTCACCGGCCTCTCCGCCCGGTGAGCGAGGCGGTTGGCGGTGTTGTCCTGCTCACTGTGCCCCGAGGTTCACGTCCGGCCGGCGCGGCACGCGCGTCTCGGGGCGAGGTCGCACCCGGGCGCTAGCGTGACCGCCATGGCGGCGACGACGCGGGCAGGCACGGTCCACGACCTCCCCGGTGTCTACCGCGTCTGCCTCCGGACCGGCCGGTCCGGGGCGGACGCGAGCGACCTCCACGACGACCCCGACCTCATGGGTCATGTCTGGGCCGGGGCCTACCTCGTCCACCCCGACGCCGTGACCCGGGTCGTCCACGACGACCAGGGCGTCGCCGGCTACGCCGTGGGTGTGCCCGAC